>JANNRO010000401.1:0-2507 GCA_031401505.1 Planctomycetia bacterium | reverse complement strand
GTTCATCGAGGTACTCGGCGAGCAGCGGTCCGTCGATCACGAGTCCCGGCATCACGTCGGGGTCGTGCTCGCGAAGCAACGCCAGCGCGCGAAGGACGTGGCCCGGAGACGCGAGCGGGTCGCCCGGGCCCTCGAACTGCGCGACCAGCGGGCCGCGACGCGTGCGCCGGGCGGCGCCGACGTAGCGGAGCACGTCGGCGGGATCGATCGCGCGGGTCGGATCGGGCGGGAGTCGATCGCGTCGAAGCACCAGCGCATGAGGCGCCGCGGGCAGCACCACGCGCAGGACGTGGAGGCTCGGGTGCGGGTCGCTCGCCGGAGTGGGGAGATCTACGTCCATGGGAACGATCGGGGTGTACTCCCGCGCCGAGGGCACCGCAAGGGCGACTCGCGTACGATCGGCCGTTCGATCGACGGGCGGGCCCCCGGCCTCGGCCCGTCGAACGGCCCGAGTTCTCGTGCCCTGGGAGACTTCTCGTGAACGACCGCCCCGCGATGCCGACCTACGAACACGCGGCGCCGCCGCCCTATATTCCGCTCTCCGGCGGTGCCGTCACGGCGCTGGTGTTCGCGTCGATCGGGCTCTTTCTTCCGGTTTTCGGCCCCTGGTGGTGTGCCGTCGTGCCGTTGGTGATCGTGCTGATGAGCTGGGGAGGAATTTCCCGCGGCGTGCGTCGGGGAAAGGTCGTCGCGATCATCGCGCTCGTCCTGTCGCTCGGCGGTGCCGCCTGCTGGTACCTCATCCAGAAGGGCGGATCGGTCGTGATCGGCGAGGCGTTCGCTCCGGCCGTCCGGGCGCTTTCGAGCGAGGACCGTTCGAAACTCGAGAGGTGGGCCGGCACCGCCCCCGATCGCGACGCCCGCATCGATCGCTGGCTCGCGCGCGCGAAGGCCGCCCGCACGGCGCAAGGTGCGTTCAAGGGCGAGTTGGAGGTCCCGTTCATGAAGTGGGGCCTCGTCGCCGGTCTCATCGCGGCGCCGAACTATCGCGAAGAATTCGAGCCCAAGGGTGACAAGCCGCCCGCGCTCGGTGCGACGTTCTGGTTTCGCGCACCGTGTGCGACCGGTGACGTCTACGTCGCGTTCGACTACGGCACGCTCGAGAAGTTCAGCGCCGCGATGGAGAAAGCGAAGGCGGAACGACCCGCCCCGGGCGCAACCGACGACCCGAAAGCGCCGCTCGACGCGATGTTCGCCGGTGAAGTGGACGAAATTCGCCTGTTTCGTTGATCACACGTACCCGGTGGACCGCCACGCGGTCGGTCGGACGACGGTCCCGTCCCCCGACCGAATCCCTCGGCGACTCCCGGGCCCCGGCGGGCGGGGGGTACACTTTTCGCAGTCACCGATGGCCTCGGTCGTCGCCGTCGGCGGGGTCTTCCCGTCGTCGGGTCATTCGCATGCGGCCCCCCCCGGAGTGCCCCTCGTGAAGTTCTGCGTGAAGTCTCGAACGGTTTCGGTCGCCCTCCTCGCGCTGGCGTTCTTGCTCTCGTTCGGCCGCGCGGTCGAAGCCAAGCTCGAGGGAAGTCAGTGGAGCGAGGCGGAGAAGAATTTCCGCGCGCTCTATGCCGTTCCCGGTGATCCCGAGAAGAAGATCGAGGCGGCGAAGGTCTTCTTCGGCGAGACCGAGCCGCGGGCGTTCCGGCTCGTGGCCGAGGGGATGGTGCTCGAGGCGGGGCACGTCGCGAAACTCTCGCAGGCGCTCGGCGCGAACATGGATCGACTCCAGGAACTGCTCGGAAAGAAGTCCGTGGAACTGACGAACAGCCTCCAGCAGGAGATGTGGAATCTCCAGGATCTGGTGAGCAGCCTCGAGAAGCAGCGAGCGGGCGAACAGTTGGTGTTGACCTCGCTCGTCGGCCTCGCGTCCCAGGGGCCCGAGGGCTTCCGAAAGGAGATCATCAAGGTCACGCGCTCGCATGCGGAGTGGTTCATGCGCGCGATCGCCGCGCGCGTCGCGATTTCGGCGCCTGAAGAGGAGGCTTCGAAGCCCGCGCTCGTCGACCTGATCGAGAAGGAAAAGGACCCCCGCGTTCGGCTCGCCGGCGTGGACGGGATGGCGAAGGCGCCGGGCTCGTCGTGGCACGGACTGGTCGCCTCGCGATGCGAGGACCCGGACCAGGGCGTCCAGTCGGTGGCCGTGCGCATCGCCGGCGAGCGCGAGGTCGGCAAGGCGATCCCGTTCCTGATCCACGCGCTCGGGAAGGCCTCGCCGAAGGTCGCGCAGGACATCGTGCTGTCGCTGCGCAAGCTGACCGGCCAGAGCATCGAGGCGTACGAGGAGCCGTGGGCCAAGTGGTGGGAGGCCAATCGTTCCAAGTACGGCGAGGACGGGCGTCTGCTCCAGCCCGTCGTCTCGACGCCACGCCCTTCGGACGTCGAGATCTACGGGTTGAAGATCCGCTCCGACAAGGTGATGTACATCCTCGACATCAGCGGATCGATGCTGGCGGAGAAGAAGGCGAAAGCGACGACCGAGACAGACGGTCCCGGCATGAAGGGCGACG
>JANNRO010000400.1:0-2464 GCA_031401505.1 Planctomycetia bacterium | reverse complement strand
CGTCGCGGCAGTGATCGCGCTCGAAGAGCCCTACCGCACGACGATGCTGTGGCGGTACTACCAGACGAAATCGATCGCGGAGATCGCCGAACTGCAGTCGGTGCCGATCGACACGGTGCGCACGCGGCTGGCTCGCGCTCTCGCGCAGTTGCGTACCCGTCTCGACGCCGAGTACGGCGGCGACCGTCGCGCGTGGTCGGTGTTGCTGACTCCGTTCGCACTTCCGAGCGGCGCCGCGGCGGCGCTGGCCGCCTTTGCCGGAGGACTCCTCGTGAAGAAGTTCGTCGCCGCGGCGGCGCTGGTGCTCCTGTCGGTCGGCGGCTACGCCTTCGTCGCGAGCGAGCCCGCGACCGACGCGCCGATTCCGGTGGCCGCGCCCCCGATCGCGCTGGCTGCACCGCAAACCTCTGCGCCTTCCCGCTCCGACGCCGCACCTCCACTCGCCGTACCGGGTCGCCGTTCAGACACCGCGTCTTCCAAAACCGGCGTAGAGAGGCTTCCGTACGCGGTCCGCGTGGTCGCGCCCGACGGGACCGCCGTTGCGGGGGCGACGGTCGACACGATCGCGTACCGCGTCAGCGAGAACGACGCGGGCGAGTTTCGGAACTGGGAAGGTCGGTTCGCCACGACCGTCACGGATGCGGAAGGCCGGTGCAGCATCGTGGACGCCTCGTCGTTCGGGGGCTACGTCGATGGGGCGGCCCGGCTTCGCGTGATCGCGGAAGGCTTCGCGGTAACGAGCGTGATCGTCGTGCGCGGCGCCGACAGCCGGGTTGCTCTGGGTCACGGCGGCACCCTCGCGATCCGGGTCGTCGATGACGCATCGCACCCCGTGCGAGGTGCGACGGTGACGATCTTCATCGGTGACGCGACGATGCCGAACGTCGGGCATGGCGCCCCATTGGTCCTCATCGAGACCCACACGGATGACGTCGGTCGACTCGATCTACGTCTCACGCCCGGCGGATATCGGGTTCGCGCACGAGGTCCCGACCTGCGTCCGATCGACTCCGACCCACTCCGGATCGTCTCCGACGAGACGACCGAGTGGGACGTGCGACTCGATCCGGGCGTCGTCGCCAACGTTCACGTGCTCGACGACTCCGGACAGCCGGTCAAGGGGGCGAACGTACGGACGCTCGGGCCGCTCCAGTCGCGCGCGACGACCACGACGACCGATCACGACGGTCGTTGCCGCGTCGTCGGGATCGGCCTCCCGATCGACGGGCTCGCGCCGCACGCGCAATCCGCCAATCGCCTGCACTACGCGGTCGATGCGAACGGATTCGTCGCCTTGGTTGGTGCGGGGGCACTTCCTCCGGCAGTCGGGACGATCGACCTCGAGATTCGGATCGAACGAGGTGTCGCGCTGCGCCTCCACGTCGTGGACTCGGAGGCGCGCCCGATTCCCGACGCGAGCGCCCGATGGGGCCGCATGCCCAACGAGAACTCCCCGATCGACTCGACCGACGCCGCGCGGTCAAGCTCTCCGAGCGGTTGGATCGACATGCCCCGTATCGCCCCGGGTGCGAGACGAATCTGGCTCGAGACCCAGACCTATGGTCAATACGAGCGCAAGGAACACGAGATCGAAGTCCGGGCGTCGGACGTCGAGGCGACCGTGGTCCTCGAACGAGTCGACGGCGTCGTCGCCGGCGTAGTGCTTCGAGCCGACGAGTCGCCGGCGTCGGGCGGGATCGTGTCGCTCGAGTTCGAGCCGCGCGCGGGGTCGAGGCCGGCGCCCTCCGGTGAAGCGACGATCGGTGTCGACGGCCGCTTCCTCTTGAAGGGAGTACCTACGGGAAGGGCGATCCTCGTCGTGTGGGCGAAGCCTCTGCACAAACAGCGATTCCCCGTGGATGTCGCGACGAAGCCGCCGGAGAGCGAGTCGGTGTTTCGCCTGAGCCCCGGTCGGCCCGTATCGGGACGGGTGGTCGATCGTGAAGGCGCCGCGATCGCAGGGGTCGTCGTTCACTTGACTCGCCGTGTCGAGGTCAACGATCACGGCACTCGACACACCGAGTTCCACACCGAGTCGGAGACCTCGTCGACGTCGGACGGATCGTTCGAACTCTTCGCCGACGGGAACGGGGAACTCGACGTCCGCATCCGCTCGGCCCAGTGGACTCCGATGCTGGGAATCATTGGGACCGCGAAGGCAGGCGATCAAGGTCTCGAACTGCGGCTCAAGCCGGCGAAGGAGGGATACGGGATCGCGCTCCGCGTCCGGGCGACGTCGGAGGGAAAGCCGTACGTCGGCAAACTCTACGTCACGTGGCAGACGCCCCGCGGGAAGCAGATGGCGGCCGACATGGGTTGGGATGCGAAGGCCGGTCACCGGTTCGTCGTGTTCGAGACCGGGCCACTCGACGTGTCGATCTCGACGCCGACGCACCGCCCGACGCTGATTCGCGGCGCGCGCTTCGCGGTGACGGCGGAGGGCACGACGCTCGACGTGGATCTC
>JANNRO010000399.1:0-13213 GCA_031401505.1 Planctomycetia bacterium | reverse complement strand
GTCCCGTCCTCGATTCGAGGGCGGGACCCGCGTCCGACCGCCTGACTTCCCGGTCCGCCCGGTCCTTCCCTTCCCGAGAGGGGCTGATCGGGGTACCTTCCGCCGTTCACGTCCGGTTTCCGTTTCTTTTCCGAAGATCATCAGTTTCCGAAGATCGGAATCTCGCCCCGCATGCCCACGATCAACCAGTTGGTCCGCTTCGGCCGAACGAAGGCCAAGAACCGGTCCAAGAGCCCGGTCCTCCAGTCCTGCCCGCAGAAGCGCGGCGTATGCCTCGTCGTCAAGACGACGACGCCGAAGAAGCCGAACTCGGCGCTGCGCAAGATCGCGCGCGTTCGCCTCTCGAACGGGCGCGAGATCACGGCCTACATCCCGGGCGAAGGCCACAATCTCCAGGAACACAGCATCGTTCTGATCCGTGGCGGTCGCGTCCGCGATCTCCCCGGTGTCCGTTACCACATCATTCGCGGCACGATGGACTCGGCGGGCGTCGACGGACGCAAGCAGCAGCGGTCCAAGTACGGCGTGAAGAAGGGCAAGTAAGCGATGTCCGGCAAGTACTTCGAGTCGTTCGAGCATCTGCAGAAGCCCGATCCGGTCTACAAGAACGCGAACGTCAGCAAGTTCGTGAACTGCATCATGCGCGAAGGCAAGCGCACGCTGGCCCAGCGGATCGTCTACGGCGCCTTCGACATCCTGAAGAAGCGCGTCGGTGACAAGGACCCCCTCGAAGTCTTCGAGACGGCGGTCGAGAACGTCAAGCCCATGGTCGAGGTGCGCAGCAAGCGCGTCGGCGGCGCCAACTACCAGGTCCCCGTCGAGGTCTCGCGCAAGCGTCAGCGGGCGTTGGCCTATCGCTGGATCCTCGAGGCCGCTCGCGAGAAGAAGGGCAAGCCCCTTCGCGCGTCGCTCGCCGACGAGCTCCTGGCGGCCTTCAACCGCGAGGGCGGTGCAATGGCCAAGCGTGAGGGCACGCACAAGATGGCCGAGGCCAACAAGGCGTTCGCTCATTTTGCTTGGTAGTCGCTGACCGCGCTCGCGCGGCCTGAAACCCGAACGCCGCGGCATCGACCGATGCTGCGGCGTTCGCGTTGCACGGCGGTACATTCGACTTGTGAGACTGCTCGGCTCAATCCTGCTCTTCCTCGGTGTCGCGTGCCTGCTGGTCGCGGGCGTGTCGCTCGTGTTTCCGCAGCTCAGGGATTCGGCGGAAGACACCGCCAGGAAACTCGAGAAGACGGCGGAGAGCGGTCGGCCCCCGAAGGTCGAGGTGCTCGGGGGCGACCCGAAGACGATCCCGTGGGCGCTCCTCGCCGCCGGCGCCGGACTGGTCGTCGCGGGGATCCGGATGCGTCGCGTCGGGTGATCCGGGTGGGCTGATCGCCGATCCAGCCGATCGAGTCGCTACTTGATGGGCAGTTTCTTGCCATTGCGGTCACGCAGCGTGATCGAGGGGGTGGTGTCGGGGGGGCCGAGCAGTTCGGCCCGTGACAGGGCGCCGGTGTCCTGAGCGAATACATGCGCTGCGTTCGCCTCGTCGATCTCGAGCCCCGCGCGTGGCGTCGTGCCCTCTCCGAGCAGGTAGAGGCCGCAGCCGCCGATCCGGCGCGCGGGGCCGTACTCGAGGCGCGAGTCGCCGGCGCCGCTCGTGATCGCGAGCCGAACGACGTCGACTTCGTTCGCGCCCAGGCTGACGATCTCCTTGTTCTTGGTGGACCACATCGAGATCCGGGGAAGACCGGTGCTCGCGACGGAGAAGCCCAGTCTCGGGTTGGGCGTCGATTCGTCGGAGAGTTGAAGGCTGTAGCGCCCTTGGGCATCGCCCCCGAGCGCGGCGCGAACCGTGCCGGCGGTATCGGAGATTCCGACGATTGCGTCGCCGTTGCCCCGGACCGCGATCACGATCCGCGTCTGGCCCCTGGCGTCGCGGAGCACGAACTCGGGCAGGCCGTCGGTCGAGATCCGAAAACTCCCCATGTTCTTCCCGAGATCCGAAACGAGGGAGAACTCGCCGGCGGACACGATGCGAGGATCTCCACCCGCTCTCGCGTCGCTCACATGGTCCAGGGCGACGATCGCGACGAGGATGAGGAGCACGGCGCGTTCGACGAACTTCATATTGACCTCCGGTTCCAACCAGTCTAAGCCCGTCCGGGAAACGTCCGGCGCTTTCCGAGTCGTGACGGCGGTCGGGCCGATATCCTCCGCAACTTCCCGCGGAACTCGCTCCTGATGCCACCGGCCGACCTATCGCGAATCCGCAACTTCGGCATCGTCGCGCACATCGACGCGGGCAAGACCACCCTCTCCGAGCGGCTGCTCTTCTACACGGGCAAAGAGCACGCGATGGGGGAGGTCCACGAAGGCACCGCGAAGATGGACTATCTGCCCGAGGAACAAGAGCGCGGCATCACGATCACCGCGGCCGCCACGACGATGGTCTGGGGCGCGAACGAGTTGCACCTGATCGACACCCCCGGCCACGTCGACTTCACCGCCGAGGTCGAGCGCAGCCTGCGCGTGCTCGACGGCGCCGTCGTCGTCTTCGACGGCGTGAACGGCGTCGAGGCGCAGTCGGAGACGGTGTGGCGCCAGGCCACGCGGTACCGCGTTCCCCGCTGCTGCTTCATCAACAAGATGGACCGACCGGGCGCCGATTTCGAGCGCAGCCTCGAGAGCATCCGGACGCGGCTCGGCGCGACGCCGGCCCCGATCTCGATGCCCGTCGGCTCGGGCGAATCGCTCGCGGGCGTGATCGACCTCGTCTCGCTGGAGATGCTGACCTTCGATCCGGCCGATCAGGGGCGCACCGTCCGTCGGGGGCCGGTTCCCGACGACCTGCGGGCGGAAGCCGAGATTCGCCGCATGGCGCTCGTCGATCAGGTCGTCAACCACAGTCCGTTCGCCGAAGAGCGCTTCCTGTCGGGCGTCGAACTCTCCGTCTCCGACCTCGAGCGCGGCCTACGCGAGGCGTGCCTCTCGACGGCGCTCTATCCGACGCTCTGCGGCGCCGCGTTCAAGAACGTCGGTGTCCAGACCGTGCTCGACGCGGTGTGCAAGTATCTCCCGAGTCCCCTCGACGTCGGCCCGGTCAGGGGCAAGAACCCCAAGCACCTCGATCGCGACGAGTCACGCCCGCCCGATCCGTCGGAACCCCTTTGCGCGCTGGCGTTCAAGATCGTCGGCGACTCGCACGGAGACCTGACGTTCGCGCGGATCTACTCGGGCACGCTCGAACAGGGACAGGGGCTGTGGAACCCGCGGCTCGAGAAGCACGAGCGCGCGATGCGCCTCCTGCGCATGCACGCCAACGAGCGCGAACCGATGGAACGCGCCGTCGCGGGCGACATCGTGGCGCTGGTCGGGCTGAAGGAGACGGCGACCGGCGACACGCTCTGCGACCGAAAGGCGCCGATCGTGCTCGAGGCGATGCATTTCCCCGAGCCGGTCATGTCGATGCGCATCGAGCCGAAGTCGACGGCCGACCGCGACAAACTGAACGAAGCGCTCGCCAGACTCGCCCGAGAAGATCCCACGTTCCGCACGCACGTTTCGGCGGATACCGGCGAGACGATCATCGAGGGCATGGGGGAGCTGCATCTCGAGGTGCTGACGAACCGGCTCGTGCGCGACCTCGGCGTCTCGGCGTCGGTGGGGAAGCCCCTCGTCGCCTATCGCCAGACGGTCGCCGGTCGCGGCGAGGGCCAGGCCGTGTTCGAGCGGCAGATCGCGAGCAAGGTCCACGCCGCGACCGTCACCGTCGTCATCGAGGCAACCCCGGGCACGGGACACGTCGCGTTCGTCAACGCCGCGTCGGGCGTCGACGTTCCGTCGGTCGTCGTTCCCGCCGTCGAGCGGGGGGTGCGCTCGGCCGCCCAGGGGTCGTCCGGGTTCGCCTGGCCCGCCCTCGACCTCCGGGTGACGCTGCTCTCCGGTTCGACGCACGAACTCGTTCCCCCGTCGGAGATCGGTTTCGAGGCCGCGGCCGGCCTCGCCTACGAAAAGGCGTTCGAAGCCGCGGGTCCGGTGCTGCTCGAGCCCGCCATGCGCCTCGAAGTCTCGACGCCGAACCACTTCACGGGGGAGATCCTCGCCGACCTCAATCGCCGCCGCGTCGTGATCCACTCGAGCGAGGTGTCGGGGGAGATGCGCATCCTCGTCGGTCGCGCGCCGCTCTCCGCGATGTTCGGTTACTCCACGATGGTCCGATCGCTCTCCCAGGGGAGGGCGGGGTACAGCATGGAGCCCGCCGGCTACGAGCCGGTGCCGGCGGACATCGCGCGCGGATTGTCGATGTAAGTACGTTGTTCTCATGCTCCGGCGTCGGATTGCGGTCCCGTCCGCCGTCCGTCGATCGGCCGACGGGACCCTCGTCCGACCGGCCGCACTCGGTGCGGATTTGACACGGGTCCCCGCAAGACCTAACCTCCGCCGCTTCGCCATCGTTTCCCCGTCGCGTGTGCCGGAGTCGCCGGTACAGACCCCCGGGGCCAGAGATGGCCGTCGTGAGCGCCGTCGAGTTCGCCGCCTGGCTTGCGCCGGTTGGCACCCGCAGGTTTCTCGACGCGGTCCGGTTTTCCCCGTTTTCCCGATTTCGTTTTTCTCCCGTTTGGGACCCAGATCCGCATGAACGTCCCCGCGCAGAACATCAAGATTCGGATGGAAGCCTACGACCACGAGGTCGTAGACAAGAGCGCGGCCGACATCGTCGACACCGCCAAGCGCACCGGCGCGCGCGTCGCGGGGCCGATCCCGCTGCCGACGCGCATCGAGCGCTACACCGTCCTGCGCTCGCCGCACATCGACAAGAAGTCGCGCGAGCAGTTCGAGATCCGTACGCACAAGCGGATCCTCTTCATCAGCGAGCCGACGGCCAAGACGATCGACGCGATCTCGAAGCTGAACCTGCCCGCCGGTGTCGACATCCGGATCAAGGTCTAACGAAGGCGGAGCCGAGACAGACCGATGAGCGACATCCAGACGATTGACGCGGGCTCGGGAGCGGCCGGGAAGGCCACGCTCGACGTCGAGCGCCTTCTCTCGAAGGACCGGCGCGACACCAACAAGGGGCTCCACCCCGTGGTGCTGCGCGACGCCGTGATCATGTACGAGGCGAACCGCCGCCAGGGCACGGTGCAGACCAAGGAGCGCCACTGGGTCAGCGGCTCCACGAAGAAGATGTACAAGCAGAAGCACACGGGCAACGCGCGCGCGGGCGACGGCAAGGCCCCTCACTTCCGCGGCGGTGGCACGGCGTTCGGCCCGCATCCGCGCGACTTCAGCTACGCGATGCCCAAGAAGGCGCTTAGGAAGGCGCTCGCGGTCGCGCTCTCGCGCAAGATCGAGGACGGCGAGGTCACGGTCGTCAACGGGCTGTCGTTCTCGAAGCCCTCGACGAAGGCGTACGCGAAACTGCTCGCGGCGGCCGGAGCCGGAACGAAGTCGCTCCTCGTGACGAACGGGGCCGCCGATCAGAACGTGCTCCTCTCCTCGCGCAACGTCCCCGGCGCCCGGGTCATGCCGGCGGCCGAGTTGAACGCGCGCGACGTGGCCGCGTGCTCGCGCCTCTTGCTCGCCGAGGGCGCGTTCGACGCGATCGTCACCCGCATCGGGACGGACGCGGCGCCGTCAACCAAGAAGGCCGCTCCCGCCAAGAGCCGCAAGCCGTCGGAGAATCCGCGATGAGGCCGGTCGACGTCCACAAGATCCTGCTCCGTCCCGTCGTGACCGAGAAGACGCTGCGCCAGTCGCAGAAGCTCCGCGCGTACACGTTCGAAGTGCACGCCGAGGTCAACAAGATCCAGATCCGCCACGCGGTCGAGACGTTGTTCAACGTCGACGTGACCGGCGTGCGCACCGATCTGCGCGCGGGCAAGCCCCATCGCGTGGGTTGGAGCGTCACCACGACGCCCGCATGGAAGCGCGCGATCGTCACCGTCAAGGCCGGCCAATCCATCGACGTCTACTAGACGCCGACCTCGTCCCCAGTCCAACCCGCAGCCGCCCCGCAGCCGCCTCGCAGTTTCCCCGAAGATCGAAACCGGAACATCCGATGCCCATCCGCCGCGTACGACCGACCAGCAATGGGACGCGCCAGATCACCTTTCTGGACAACTCCGACCTCACGAAGGGGCAGGCGCCCGAGCGCTCGCTCCTCGAGGGTCACAAGAGCTCCGGCGGGCGCAACAACCACGGCCGCGTGACCATCCGCCACCGCGGCGGGGGCGCCAAGCAGCGTTATCGCATCATCGACTGGAAGCGCGACAAGGACGGCGTGCCGGCCAAGGTCGCGTCGATCGAGCACGATCCGAACCGCAACTGCCGCATCGCGCTCCTCCATTACAAGGACGGCGACAAGCGCTACGTCATCGCGCCGCTCGGCATCGAGGTCGGCCACGAGGTGATGAACGGCCCGAAGGCCGAGGCGAAGCCGGGCAACTGCCTCCCGCTGCGCAACATCCCCGTCGGGCTCACGATCCACGCGGTCGAGCTGGTTCCCGGTCGCGGCGCCCAGTTGACGCGCGCGGCGGGCGCCGGCGCGATCCTGACGGCCCGCGAGGGAGAGTTCGCCCTCGTCACGCTGCCCTCCTCCGAGATGCGGCGCATCCACTTGAACTGCCGGGCGACGGTGGGCCAGGTCGGCAACGTGGATTCCAATCTCGTCGTGATCGGGACCGCGGGTCGCCACCGTCACATGGGCTACCGCCCGTACTCGCGCGGTTCGGCGCAGAACCCGGTCTCCCACCCCATGGGCGGCGGCGAAGGCCGTCGCGCGGGCGGGCGGCATCCGGTCTCGAAGTGGGGCCAGCTCGCGAAGGGCGGCAACACCCGCAAGCCGCGCAAGGCCTCCGATCGCTTCATCGTTCGCGGCCGCAAGCGCGGTCCGCAGGTCGGGAGGTAGCCATGGGCCGTAGCTTGAAGAAGGGCCCGTACGTCGACCAGAACGTCTGGGCTCGCTACGAAAAGATGGGGTCCGGCCGCAAGGAGCCCATCAAGACGTGGGCTCGCCGCTGCGACATCGTCCCCGAATTCGTCGGCATGACGTTTATGGTCCACAACGGGAACAAGTTCGTGAAGGTGTACGTGACGGAGGACATGGTCGGGCACAAGCTCGGCGAGTTCGCCCCCACGCGCCTCTTCCGCGCGCACTCCACGCGCAAGGTCGAGACCGAGGCTCCTGCCGAGGCGAAGAAGTAATCGTGCCCCGCAAGACAAAATTGATGCCCGTCGACGGCGGGAAGACCTTCTCGGCCTCCCACCAGCACGCACGCCTCTCGCCGTACAAGGCGAGGCCCGTGATCGATCTCGTCCGCGGCAAGAACGTCGACGAGGCGCTGACGATCCTCGAGTGGCAGGACCGCCGCGCCGCGCCGATGATCCGCAAGGTCATCCAATCCGCGCTCGCCAACGCGTCCAACGACCTCGAGGCCGACTTGAAGCGCCTTTTCGTCCACGACGCGCGCGTCGACGGCGCGGGGCTCCTGAACGGCCGCAAGCGCTTCATGCAGCGCGCCATGGGCCGTGCGTTCCCGATCCTGAAGCGTTGCTGTCACATCTCGATCATCCTCGCCGAGGCGAAGGAGACCGAGGGCGAAGGCGCGAAGGCGAAGGCCCGTCGGGCCCGCACGAAGAAGCCCGACGCGACGGTTGCCGCCGCCCCGTCCTCACCCGAAGCGAGGAGCTGACCCGTGGGACAGAAGACCCATCCGATCGGGTACCGCACGGGGATCTACCTCGACTGGTCGTCCCGTTGGTACGCCCCGAAGAAGGACTTCGCGCGCCTCCTGAAAGAGGACCGCAAGATCCGTGACTACGTCAAGCAGGAGTTCCGCGGCGCGGGCATCCCCAAGGTGGAGATCGAGCGCAAGGCCGAGGCGCTGCGCATCATCGTCCACACGGCCAAGCCCGGCATCCTGATCGGGCGCAAGGGCGTCAAGGCCGAAGAACTGAAGACGAAGCTCGAGACGGAGCTGAACCGCAAGGTCGGCCTCGACATCGTCGAGATCCCCAAGCCCGAGTTGAACGCCACCCTCGTCGCCGAGGGCGTGGCCGAACAGCTCGAGAAGCGGGCGTCGTTCCGCCGCACGATGAAGCGCGCCATCCAGCAGACGATGGAGCGGGGCGCCAAGGGCATCAAGCTCGTGGTCGCCGGGCGGCTCGGCGGCGCCGAGATCGCGCGCACCGAGAAGCAGATCCGCGGGTCGATTCCCCTTTCGACGTTGCGAGCCAACATCGACTACGGGACCGCGACCGCGATGACGACGTACGGCACGATCGGCGTGAAGTGCTGGGTCTATACCGGCACGATTCCGAAAGCCGAGCCGGCCCGACAGGAGGCCGTCTAACCATGGCGAACATGCCCAAGCGGGTGAAGTTCCGCAAGTCGCAGCGCGGCGTGATTCGCGGCGTGGCGCAGCGGGGCAACGAGGTCTCGTTCGGCGAGTGGGGGCTCCAGTCCCTCTCGCCCGGCTGGATCCGGGCCAACGTCATCGAGGCGTGCCGCGTTGCGGCCGTCCGTGGCGCGCCCGACGCTCGTCTCTACGTCCGCATCTTCCCGCACAAGAGCGTCACCTCGACTCCCGAGGAGACGCGAATGGGTACCGGCAAGGGCGAACCCGACTACTGGTGCGCGGTCGTCAAGCCCGGCACCGTGATGTTCGAACTGGGCGGCGTGCTCGAAGAGACCGCGCGCGCGACGTTCAACAAGGTGTCCCACAAGCTCCCGATCCGAACGCGTCTCGTGCGACGGAGGCACGGCGTATGACGGCCAACATGAAGTCGAAGGAAGTCCGACGCCGCGCCTCGAGCGATCTCCGCGAGGAGATCAAGCGCCTCGAGAAGGCCGTGTTCGACCATCGTTTCCGCGGGCAGAGCGAAGAGAAGTCCGACCGTGGCCTCGTCCGGCGTTCGCGCCGGGACGTGGCGCGCATCCTGACCGTGCTGCGCGAGCGCGAGCTCGCCGGCACCGACGGCAGCGCTGTCAGCAGAACCGCTTCCCAGGCCGCCGGGAAGAAGGAGTGACCGACGTGAGTGATGCCGCCAATCCCACCCCGACCGCCGCGATGTCCGCCGACGAAGCGAATGCCGTGAATCGTCGTTCGCCCCGGCGCCTGATCGTCGGAATCGTGACGTCGGCGAAGATGGTCAAGACCATCACCGTCCAGGTCAGCCGCAAGGTGAAGCACCCGACGTACGGCAAGTACGTCACGCGCTACATCAGCTACAAGGCGCACGACGAGAAGCGCGTCGCCAAGGAAGGCGACCACGTCGAGATCGCGTTCGCCCGTCGCCTTTCGAAGACGAAGGCGTGGACGCTGGTCCGCATCGTCTCGGCCGCCCGAGTGGTCGCGGTGCGCGGCGAAGAAGAAATCGCCTCGCTTCCCGTCAAGCAGGTGCCCCCGGCTCCGAAGTCTCCGCCGCCCGCCGACGCCGAGGTGACCTCATGATCCAGATGCGTTCCTGGGTCGACGTCGCCGACAACACCGGCGCCAAACTCGCCTGCTGCATCAAGGTGGTGGGCCGCGGCAACAGCCGCATGGCCGAGATCGGCGACATCATCGTCGCCTCCGTCAAGAAGTCGCTGCCGTCCTCCGAGATCAAGGCCGGGGCCGTGGTCCGGGGCGTCATCGTCCGCACGAGGAACAACCGTCGGCGCGCCGACGGCTCCTACGTCCGGTTCGACAGCAATGCGATCGTCCTCGTGGACGAAGAGAAGAACCCGCGGGGCACGCGCATCTTCGGCGCCGTCGCCCGCGAGCTCCGACAGAAGGGTTACATGAAGATCGTTTCGCTTGCGCCGGAGGTCGTCTGATGGCGCGCATCCGCAAGGGTGACACCGTGATCGTGCGCGCGGGCGCCGATGCCGGCAAGCGCGGCCGCGTCCTCCGGGTGCTCCCGGATCGCGACAAGGCCGTGATCGAGGGCTTGAACCTCGTCCACAAGCATCTCAAGAAGAGCCAGAAAAACCCCCAGGGCGGCCGCATCCGTCGTGAGGCGCCGATCCCGCTCTCCAAGCTCGTGCTCGTCGACCCGGCGACCAACGAGGGCACCCGGGTCTCCTGGAAACTGGTCGACGGCGAGAAGCAGCGGGTCGCTCGCAAGAGCGGTACCGCGATCGCGGCCGACGCGAAGGTCCGCGCCAAGCGGACGAAGTCGGAGGCGTAGTCACATGCCCAACCAACCGAAGTCCGAGAAGCCCGCCTCGTCCGGCGCCGAAAAGTCCGCCGCTCCCACGCGCGCGAACGCACCGCGGATGCTCCGTCGCTACCACGACGAGATCAAGCCCCGGCTTCGCGAGAAGCTCGGCATCGACAACGACTACGCGCTCCCCAAGCTCACGAAGATCACCCTCTCGATGGGGCTGGGCAAGGCGATCGAGAACAAGAAGTTGCTCGAGACGGCGACGATCAGCCTCTCGCAGATCGCCGGCCAGAAGGCCGTCGTGACGGTCGCCAAGAAGTCGGTCGCCTCGTGGAAGGTTCGCGAGGGCATGACGGTCGGGGCGAAGGTGACGCTGCGCGGCGCACGCGCCTACGAGTTCCTCGATCGGCTCATCTCCGTCGTCATCCCGCGTATCCGCGACTTCCGAGGCCTGCCGTCGAAGCTCGACGGGCGTGGCAGTTACAACATGGGCCTCGCCGAGCAGACCGTGTTCCCCGAGATCGACATGGAAAAGGTCGACGCGGCGCAAGGACTCAACATCGCCATCTCCATGTCCGGGGGCACCGACGAGGGCGGTCGTGCGCTCCTCGAGGAGTTCGGTTTCCCCTTCGTCCGCGAGGAGGCTTCCAGCCGTGGCTAGGACCTGCCTGATCGTCAAACAGAAGCGCGAGCCCAAATTCTCGACGCGTTACTACAACCGCTGCCAGTTCTGCAGCCGGCGTCGCGCTTTTTACCGCAAGTTCGGAATCTGCCGCATTTGCTTCCGTACGCTCTCGCTTCAGGGACTGATCCCCGGCGTGCGCAAGGCATCGTGGTAGGGAGCCGCCCATGTCGATGACCGATCCCATCGCCGACATGCTCACCCGAGTCCGGAACGCGATCCGCGTCCGTGCCTCGACGGTGGACATCAACGGCTCTCGCTTCGTCAAGTCCGTGGTCGACGTGCTCCGGCGCGAAGGCTACGTCGAGGACGTCCGCGTCGCCGAAGGCGTCGTGGGCCGTCCGATGATCCGCATCTACCTGAAGTACGACGGCGACGGCAATCCCGTCATCTCGTCCATCGGGCGAGTCAGTCGTCCGGGCCGTCGGGAGTACCGCGGCGTGGGCGAGCTGCCGAAGGTCTTGAACGGCCTCGGAATCGCCGTCCTCTCCACCAGCCGGGGCGTCTTCTCCGATCGCGAGGCCCGTGCCGCGGGCGTCGGCGGCGAACTCCTCTGCGAAGTCTGGTAGGAACCGCCATGTCGCGCATCGGCAAGATTCCCGTTCCCGTCCCCGCCGGCGTCACCGCGACGGTCGAGGGCAACACGGTCAAGGTCAAGGGACCCAAGGGCGAGCTCTCGCGCGCCCTCGAGGGCGGCGTCACCGCCAAGCTCGAGGGGGGCAAACTCGTCCTCTCGCGCGCGGGCGACGACGCGAGCGACAAGGCGCGTCACGGCCTCTACCGTGCGCTCGTCCGAGGCATGGTCGAGGGCGTCTCGACGGGCTTCGAGAAGCGCCTCGAGATCGTGGGCGTCTCGTATCAGGCGAAGCTCGCGGGCAAGACGCTGACGCTCCAGATCGGGTTTTGCAACCCGGTCGTGCTCGAGCTTCCCAAGGGCGTCACGGCCGAGTGCCCGCAGCCCACGCTCATCATCCTGAAGAGCCACGACAAGCAGCTTCTCGGCCAGTTCGCCGCCGAGATCCGCCAGGTCCGTCCGCCCGAGCCCTACAAGGGCAAGGGCGTGCGTTACGTCGGCGAAGCCATCGTATTGAAGGCCGGCAAGTCCTTCGTGGGCGGGGAGAAGTAAGCCGTGAGAATGCAGAAGTTGCTCGCCAAGCGTCGGCTCGCGCGACTCCACCGCGTGCGGAAGGGCGTTCGCGGGACGTCCGTGCGTCCGCGCATCTGCGTCCAGCGTTCGCACCTCCATTTCTGGCTCCAGCTGATCGACGACGAGTCGGGGCGTACGCTCTGTTCGTCGTCCTCGAAGTCGATGGAGTTGCAGAAGGGTGGGAACGTGGCCGCGGCGAAACTCGTGGGCGATGACCTCGGCAAGAAGGCCAAGGCGCTCGGCATCAAGGCCGCTTCGTTCGACCGTGGCTCCTACCAGTATCACGGGCGCGTCAAGGCGGCGGCCGACGCCGTCCGCGCCGCCGGCCTCCAGTTCTAGGCCGTAGGCCCACCCGCTCCCGACCGCCCGCCTTCCAACCCAGACAACCGAACCCGAGCCGACAACCAAGCCAGCCGTCCGAGGATTCGTCCCAACCGAGGATGAGGAGATTCGATGCGTCGCGAGATTGACTACGTCGCTGCCGAAGCGCTGACCCTGACCGAGACCGTGGTCAAGGTCAACCGTTCGGCGAAGGTCATGAAGGGCGGGCGCCGGTTCAGCTTTTCGGCCCTGATCGTCCTCGGCACCCACGACGGGATCGTCGGACTCGGCTTCGGCAAGGCCAACGAGGTCCCGCCGGCCGTCGAGAAGGGCGTCGCGGACGCGAAGAAGCGCCTCGTGCGCATTCCCCTCGTCGGGACGACGGTCCCGCACGCCGTCCTCGGCACCTACCGTGCGTCCACCATCAAGATCATGCCGGCGGCTCCTGGCACCGGCGTCATCGCCGGCAAGGGTCCCCGCGCCATCCTCGAGGCGGCGGGCATCAAGGACGTGCTCACGAAGGCGTACGGCTCCACGAACGCGGTCAACTTGGTCAAAGCGACCCTCGACGGGCTCATGAAGCTGCGCACGCGGGATCAGGTCGCGAAGATGAGGGGCGTGAGTCTCCGATGAACCTCAAGGACGTCCACGAGATCAAGGTCTATCGCACGCAGCGCCGTCGCGTCGGTCGCGGCTGGGGCTCGGGCATGGGCAAAACCTCCACGCGAGGCGAAAAGGGCCAGGGGCGCCGCGGCGGCACCAAGTTCCGCCTCCGCTTCGAGGGCGGTCAGATGCCGCTGTACCGTCGTCTTCCGAAGAAGGGCTTCAGCAACCACGCGTTCCGACTGCGCTTCGAGGCGGTCAACGTGGGCGAACTCGACAAGGCGTTCGACGCCGGGTCGGTCATCGACCTCGAGGCGCTG
>JANNRO010000398.1:0-6648 GCA_031401505.1 Planctomycetia bacterium | reverse complement strand
GGATGCCGCGCCGCGCGAACGCCTGCGCCACGGCCTGCTCGCCGGATTCCCACGTCCCTCGACCGGTCGATTCGACGCCCGCCGCCTTGAACAGCGATGCGGCGTAGAGATTTTGGCTGCGCTTGTTCATGACGCGGAGCGCCAGGCGGAGCGAATTTTCGACGCGGGCGAACTCGAGCCCCCGGACTCGATCGCCCGCGACGTTCGCGTAGCGCACGCCCTTCGCCACGCGGATGCCCGCACGGGTGAGCGCTTCGAGCGCCGCGCCGCCGACCAACGCGAGCGGGTCGGGCACGGGTGTGTCGAAGGTCATCTCGGTACCGGGCGGCATCTCGCCCGTGACCCGCAGGCGACGCTTCTCGTCGACCCACATCGCGCCGACCGTCGGCTGTCGCACGTCGGACGTCGAAACGGCCGCGACGAGCGGCCAGGGCCCCGACGTGCTCGGGACCGACACCGACGAGGAACTCCCGTTGGATGCGCCCCCGCGCACGAGCACCGTGACGCAGGAGTCGTTGAACGTCAACCCCGCGACCGGAGCGCCGTACCAGTCGTCGAGATCGCTCGCGGGCCAGGACGGATGGAGATACGAGCGATCGAACGCACCGTCGTCGAGGACGAGCGCCCCGGTGACCGATTTGACGCCGCTCGCGGCGGCCTGCGAGGCGAGCGAGGAGAGCGGCCAGAGGGGGTCGCCTTCGTGGTCGCGCTTCGAGAGGCTCGGATCGCCGCTGCCATGCAGGACGAGGTCTCCCTCGACGACCCCGTCGGCGCCGATCGCCTCGACGCGCGCGTCGAGCGTGGTCGCGAACACGTACCCGGGACCCAGCAGGTCGAGCGCGGCCGCAGCCGTCGCGATCTTGGCCGTCGATGCGGGCACGAGCGGCAGGTCGGCGTCCTTTTCGAAGACGACGCTTCCGTCGTCGAGCGAAACGACGAGCACGCTCAACTTGCCGGCCTTCACCCCGGCCGTCGAGACGACGCGCCCGATCCGTTCGGCCAACGGGACCGTCGTCCGATCCCGGGCTTCGACCGCTCGCGGATGGCGCACCGCCCCGAAGGCGAGAAGGACGACACAAGCGATCAAAGGCGGAGCGCGCATCGGAAGGTGGATTCTAAGATCGGCCCGGGACGAGCCCGCCCACACCCGGTCGAAACTCACAACCCGCGCCAATCCTCGGGGACCAGCGGGATCTCGCCCCGGCGCGCGGCCTCGATCTCGCCGAGGAGCCGGGCGCGGTCGGCGGGGATACGCCCGGCGAGAGGGAGATGGTTGCTCGCGTGGTTGCTGCGGAACGTCGAGGCCGAGACGTCGGTCTCGCGCACGATCGTCTCCAACTCGTCGAGCGTCTCGAGCGGCGTCGGGAGTTCGAACCGGCCCGCGATCGCGTCGTCGTAGAGCGGCGTCCCGGGCACGGGCGTCACACACAGACACGAAATGTAGCGCGCGTCCATCGCCGAAAGCGCCGCGGCCGTCGCGCTCGCGTGCGCCTTCGAGCGCGCCCGCCCCCCCATCCCGAGCAGCACCATCACGCTCATCTTGATGCCTTGCGCCTGCGCGCGCTGGACGGCCAGCACCTCGTCGGCGACCGTCGCGCCCTTGATGATCGCCTTCGACGTCTCTTCGTCGCCCGACTCGAGTCCGAGGTAGCCGATCGTCAGTTTGAGCGCCGCCAGCCGGCGGAGGTCGTCGTCGCTCTTCTTCAAGACCGACACCGCGTTGACGTACGAGCCGACGCGCTGGAGCGCCGGAAAGGCCGCGTTCAACGCCTCGAGCACGGGAACCAACTTCGCGGTCGAGAGCGTCATCGCGTCGCCGTCGAGGAGGAACACCCGCCGGGTCCCGGGTAGCCGACGCCCGGCCTCGCGCACGTCGGTCAATACGTCGTCGATCGGGCGGGCGCTGAACGTCTTGTGCCGGTACATCGCGCAGTAGGTGCATTCGTTGTGGCTGCATCCGAACGTCACTTGCAACAGGTACGAATCGGCCTCCGACGGCGGACGATAGACCGGGCCTACGTACCGCATGTTGCACCTCCCCCGGTTCGGGGGTCGCCAACTCGGGGGGCGCCAGCTCGGGGGTCGCCAGCTCGGCGGGCGGGGGCTCGACGGTCGGCGGGCGGCGAGCCGGCGGACGCGGGTCCCGTTCGCGATTCGATGCCCCCGGGGGCGGCGTGGCGCGCGGTCATGCGGAGACCCCGGGCGCGACGTCGCCCGCGAGGATCGCGCGCGGCACGGCGTCGGTCACACGCTCGGCCTGCGTACGTCCGGCCCACTTGACGACGACACGGGCCGCCTCCGACAGCCCCGGCGGCCGGCGGTCGGCGCGGTGGCAATCGCTCGCGATCAGATCGACCGCGTCGAGGTCGAACAGCGCGCGCGCGCAGTCCTTCGCCTCCTTGCGAAAGAGCCCGGTCAACGAGCCGGCGGTGATCTGGAGCAGCGCGCCCTGCTCGCGCAGCCGCACGGCCGCCTCGGGTCGCGCCCAGAAGGCCGGGTTGCGCTCGGGGTGCGCGATCACGGGGGTCACGCCCTCGAGGCGCAGGCGAAACAGCACCTCTTCCGCCTCGGGTGGAACGTGCGTCGGCGGAAACTCGACGAGCACGTAGCGACGCGCGCCATCGCCGAGCAACGCGAGCCGTCCCTCGCTCGCGAGCCGGTCGAGGTCGGTGCGAAACCACACCTCGGAGGCGAGCCTCACCTCGATCGAGAGTCCGGCCTCGCGCGATGCCCGGACCAACGTCGCGTGGGCCGCCACCGCGGCGTCGCGCACGACGTCGTAGTCGGGACCGTGGGCGTGAGGCGTCGCGCAGAGAATGCGCGTGCCGTCGGCGTCGGCCGCGCGCAACATCGCCAGCGACTCATCGGGCGAACGCGACCCGTCGTCGAGCGCGGGAAGGACGTGGGCGTGAAGGTCGATCACCTGGCTACTTCGACGGCGTGCCGCTCGCCGGTGCGGGCGTCGCCGGCCGACTCGCCCGCAGGTACGCGCGCCGCTCGCTGACGAAATTCGTCCACCAGGCGACGACGCGATCCTGGAGCGAACGCATGTTCGCGCGCGTCACGTCGGCGTCGGGAACCGAGGGGAAGAGGGGAAACGTCTTTCCCTCCACCGGATCGCGCGGGGTGCGGGCGAGCGCGTTGCGCATCGCGCGGTACGCCTCGCTCATCACGCCGAAGGACGGATCGAGCACGAAGTCGTAGAGGAAGCGCTCGGCCGACTGCTCGCGGTACTCGATCAACTGTTGGACGGCGGCGCGCTTGATCGGGTCGCTCGCGTCGGAGAGCCGCCAGCGGCGCCACGACTCCCTCGACGCGGCGACGTCGGCGGCCGTCGCGACGGCTTTCGTCCCGGCGGGCAGGTCGACGTAGCCGGTGATGTCGGAGAGCGCCGCTCGCACCGACTGGTACTCGGACACCGACATCCCGTCGGATGAGAGGAACGGAAAGAGGTACGCCAACCCGATCGGCTTTCGCGACCCGCCGATGGCCTCGGCCGCGAGCATGCGCACGCGCTCGGACTCGTCGTAGAGCGCGACCGCGAGCAAGGGCAACACCTGTTCGGGCGCGAGCGTCCCGAGGATGCGCACGACCGTCGAACGCGCGAGGTCGCTCGGCTCGATGTCGGACGTGATGCGGCGGAGCACCTTCGCCGGAATCTGGGTCACCTGACCGGAGACGCACGCGTCGTAGATCGTGATGAGCGCATCTTCGCGCTTGACGGGATTCGGATCCTCGACGAAGCGGATCAGGTCGTCGAACGTCAGCTCCTTCGGGCGACTCTCGACGGCGGTGCGCGGCGGCGGCGCGCCGTTCTTCAGCTTCTGGATGTCGGCGTAGGCCCCCTTGCGGCGCTCTTCGTCGAGATAGGGCAGCATGCGCTCGAGCGTCGCTCGCACGCGCCCCCAGTCTTCCTTCTTCACATAGGCGCCGTGGAGCGCAAACAGCGCCTCGAGCAGGCTCGGCTGCTCGTGGACGACCGATTCGAGCCCCGCGATGCCGGCGTCGGTTTCGCCCAGTTCCAGCTGGACGATCCCCATCATGTACCGGTAGTTGAGATTGCCCGGTCCGCGAGACAGGAGATATCGGAGTTCGTTCTTCGCCGCCGGCCAGTCCTTCGAGTTGACGCAGACGACCGCGAGCAGATGCCGGGCGGCGAGGTCGGCCGGATCGACGGCGAGGCGCTGGTTGACCCAGCTTCGCGCCGACTTCCAGTCCTTTCTCGACATCGCGATCTGCGCCAGGATGCTCAGCGCCTCGGGGTGGGCGGGCTTGGACGCCAGCACGCGCCGCAAATGCACCTCGGCGTCGGGCAGGTTCTTCAATTCGAGCAGCAGTTTCGCGAGCCGCAGGTGGGCGTAGTAGAAGTCCGGCGCCGCGGCGAGACAACGTTCCATCGCCGCCTTCGCGGCGGCCGGATTCTCGGCGTAGTAGAGCGCGCGCCCGAGCAGGTACTCGTTGATCGCGCTCGGGTCGCGGAACACACGGTTCTCGTACTTCGACACGACGGATTGGATCGTCTTGGTGACCTTCGCCTGCTCGATCGTCGCCGTCTGCGTCGCCGATTCGCGCTCGACCTCCGCTTCCCAAGGCTTCAACGCGACGCCGCCCGCGGGAGGCTCGGCATAGAGGGATCGATGCGGCGCCATCGAGCCGAACGCGAGGCCGGCGATGGCCGCGAGGACGAAGAGACGAGCCGGACGCCCGCTCATTGGGGTCGCCTCAGCCACCACGCGGCGAGTGCGGGATTTTGGTAGGGCTTCAGGTCGAGCGACGCGGTGTCGACGACTCCGGACGGGTCGGCAACCGCCGGCCCGTCGAGCCGCGGCAGCGCGCGCATCCAGTCGATCCCGGCCGGCACGGACTGTCCGGTTTTTCGGGCCTCCGCGCTCGCCTGTTCGGCGACGACGGCGAGCGACACCAGTCCCTTGTACGCCGCCATCGAGACCACGGCGTCGGCGTCGAGGTAGGCGAGGGGGAAGAGCAATTCGTCCACCGATCGATCGGCCGACGCCAGCACGTCGGCGATCGCGTGCAACTTCACCTCGCGCGCGTCGGTCGACGTCCACCACGCGAGGAACGCGGCCACCTGCGCCTCGTGCGTCGCGTCGGCCGTCGGCGGAGCCTTCTGCGCGAGTTCGTAGATGGCGAACCGGGCCGACACCGCGAGGTCGAGGTCGCGGCCCTTCGCGTAGCGCCACAGCGCCGCGATCCCGAGCCGGTTCTTCAACTTGCCGAGCGCGTCGGCCGCCTTGCGCCGCACGTTGCCGTCGGAATCGCGAAGCGACAGCCGGACGATGGAGGCGAACTCCGGGGTGCCGTACGTGCCGAGGATCTCGAGCGCGAAGCCGCGCACGACGGGCGTGTCCTCGCCCTTCGCCGGGACGTCGGCGCCCTTCGCTTCTTTCAATCGTTCGATGAGGGCGATCGCGAGGTCGCCCGTGATCGTGAATCCCTCCTTGACGCCGGTCAGGATGTAGAACACGACGGCCTCGCGCGTCTTCGCGTCGGGCGCCCGCAGTGCGCGCGCCAGGTCGTCGGCCGTCGGCGGTCCCTTCGAGGCCACCGGCTCGGACGCAGCCGCCACCCGACGACGCACCTCGTCGATCTCCTTGGTGATCCGCGCCCGCTCGTCGGCGGTGCGCGCGAGCCGACGCAGTTGCTCGAGCACCCAGACGCCTTCGACGGGATCGAAGGTCTTGCTCTCCACCGAGACCCCGAGCCAGGCCTTCAAGGGCCCGGCGTCGTTGGGATTCTCGAGCGCCAGTTGCTTGTAGATCCGCTGCGCTCCCGCGTAGTCCTTCTTGGCCATCAGATACCGCGCCTGCGCGACGCGAAGCATCGGATCCTTCGGGGCCTTGGCGAGCAGCGGGGCCAGCGTCTGGAGCGCGTTTTCGGGCACTCCCATCGCCAGGAACGCATCGGCGATCTGGAAGCGGGCTGAATCGAGGCCGGGGTCGACGTCGAGCGCCTGCGTCAGGACCCGGATTCCTTCCGCGTAGCGCGCCCGTTCGATGAGCAGGGCGCCGAGCGGTTGCAGCGCTTCCAAGAAGCGCGGGTTGAGCGAGATCGCCTTGCGCAGGTCCTGCTCTGCGCCGGCCAGGTCCTTCTCGAGCCACCGGAGCACGCCGCGATCGCGCCATGCAAACCAGCAACCCGCCTCCAACGCGATCGCCTCGCCGTACGCGGTGATGGCGTCCGGTCGCCGGTTGTCCTTCCCGTAGGCCCGCGCCAGTAGATAGTGGACGACGAAATCATTGCGGTTGCGCGAACTCTGACTCTCCAGCCGGGTCACCGACCCCTTGGCCGAACCCCTCGCGATTTCGGCATCCTGCTCGATGATTCCGATGCGGACGGGCCGCTCCCAGGCGGGGGCGTCGGCCCCTGCTCGGGGCGTACCGGCGGCGAGGACGATGCCGCACACGGCGGCGAGAACGGCGATGGCGCGAAACGGCGTCGGACGCATGCGGAGAGGCCCCCGGGACGGACGGGAAGCGGGGAATTCTATTCCGGGTCGGGCCGGTTCACGGATTCTGCGATCCCCGCCGGGTGCATGACCGTAGTTGCGCACCGCCACGCACGGGGCGCCGTCGCCCGCCGAGGCGGAAGGGCCTTGGAGGCGAAGGTCTCCCGCCCGTTCGATCACCC
>JANNRO010000397.1:0-10588 GCA_031401505.1 Planctomycetia bacterium | reverse complement strand
TGGAACACGAAGAGCCCGTCCGGGACGAGGGCCCGGTGGATCGCGCGCAGGATCGCCGGCGTGAGCTGGCGCCGGGCCTTCTGCCCCGGCTCGTAGTAGGGCTGCGGATGGTAGAGGTGGAGCTCGTCGATGGTGGCCCCGCGGGAACCACCGCGAACGGAGGATACGGGCGGATGCGACGGGTGCGCAGCGGGAGGGGACCGCCGCTCCGCGCGCGAGATCGCCGGGGGCCGCCCGGTCGGGGCAGGACTCGCCCCGGGGAGCCCCACCGCGACCTCCCCTCCATCGGCCTCGACTGCGCCGGCTTCGACCGTACGGGAGTCACCCTATGGAGACGGCCTCGGCCGTTGAGGCCGTGGCCGTTCTGGTAGCGGGGGCGGGAGTCGAACCCGCGACCTCCAGGTTATGAGCCTGACGAGATACCACTTCTCCACCCCGCGGCGGAATGTGACGGCGGAAGACTACCGGGGATCGCCCCCCCGTAAAGCGCCGACGTGACCGAACTCGGAGTCCGTACCCGGTGTCCGCGCGGGCCTGGCGTTCTCGACCCGTCGCACCCGAATCGACTCCCTCGTCGTTTCGCGAGGCCGCCCGCGCCGCGCACCGACATGTCGAAAACGCGGTCCCCTCGATCGATTCGTGCCAGCGAGCCTTCGATGGTCGGAGATCGTCGTTACCAAAGCGTGACGTCTTGTTTCCCCCTTACACCGGCAACTTCGTAACCGAAACGTCAGTGCCCGTTTGCGGTCCTTTCGTCCAGCAGAATCTTTCCTCCGCGGCGGCTAGTGTACGGGCCATGACGTCGCATCCAGCGACGGGATTTTGATCTGGTATCAGACGTTGGATTCCTCGGAGACGTCGAGTGGCGAAGCGCCCTCGAGGTTGCCGGCGGACGTTCCGACGATTGAGCGGAGGCGGCGCGTGCCCGACCGAGCGCAGGTGGGAGTTCCCAACGATCTCCTGCCTCTGCGTGAGGTCTTGGACGGCGATCTCGATCGCGGCATCGCATTGTTCGACGCCGAGTTGAAGTTGGTGTACGCGAATCCGGCCGCTCGCGCATTTCTTCACCCCGCCGACGGCGCCGTCGTCGTCGGTCTCCGCGAAGCCGTCGCCGAGTATCGCGGACGACTCGACCGTTCGGATTCGGCGTCGCCGCCGCGCGAGTTGACTCTCGGTTCCGAGTCCGGCAAGCGCGCACGCGCGACCATTGCGGCGCTTCCCAAGTCGACGGGGTCGTGGTTCGTCGTCCGTCTCTCGCCGCCGGGCACGTTCACCGAGCCCAACGTCCGTCGGCTCCAGACCCGCTTTCGGCTGACGTTGCGCGAAGCGCAGGTCGCGGTCGCGGTCGCGAAGGGGCAGTCCAACGGCGAAGTGGCGACCGAACTCGGCATTCGCGAGAAAACCGTCAAGAACGCGCTGATGGCCGTGTTCCTGAAGTGCAATGTGCGCAATCGCGTGGAACTTGCGCTGAAGGCCCACGACGGCCCTGCGGACGACTGATCTCGAAGGCCTCGACTCGACGGCGTCATCGGCTCGCCGCCCGGGTACGACGGCGCTCGTGCCGACGCGCTCGCCACTCGAAACGACCTGGGAGGACTGGCTGCTCGGCGGCGGTGCGTCGCAAGCGTTCGCCGACCCGACTCTGCCGCTCGTCGTCGAGATCGGTCCCGGAGAGGACGACTTCCTCCTCGACATGGCGCGCGCCGACCCCGCGACCAATTGGCTCGGCATCGAGTACAGCCACAAGCGGGTCGATCGATATGTCCGACGGGCGGCGTCGATGGACGTCGGGGCGAAGAACCTCCGGTTGATCTGGCGCCCCGCGGCCGATCTCGTCCTGCCGTTCCTGTCGCCCGCGAAGGTCGCCCGCTACCACGTCCATTTCCCCGATCCCTGGCCCAAGAAGCACCACGCGCGCTACCGGCTCGTCGAGCCCTCCTTCGCCCGCGCGCTCTCGGTCTCCGTCGTGCCCGGCGGATCGATCGTGCTCGCGACCGACAGCCCGGAGTACGCCGTCGAGATCCACGCGGCGTTCTCGGTCCTGCCGGGGCTCGCAAGCGCGCACCCCGATCCGGGCTGGGTCAAGACGACGAAGGGCGCGCGCGCGACGGTGTTCGAAGAGCGCTGGCGTGCGATGGGTCGCGAGATCCACGCGCTGCGCTACGACCGCCTCGTCTGACCGCGCCGCGTAGGTGATGTCAACGCGTCCCGACCGAAATCGCGAACGGGCGTGCGTCCGACGTGGTCGCGACCCAGAGCGTGCGCCCATCGGGGCTCCAGGCAAGTGCGCTCGGACGCCGGGGTAGGAGCGCCTCGGATCGGACGCGGGTCCCGTCCGCCAATCGACCGACCTCGATGGCGCCCGCCGCAAGGTGCGCGAGAAGCAGTCCGTCGGCGGACACCGCCACCGAGTCGACGTCCGGAGGTTCGAGCGCGCCGCGAGGCGACGGATCGGCCACCCGGGAGGGCTGCTTCCCGAGTTCGATGACGTCCCCTCCGATCGCCGCGAATGCGCGATCGCCCGCGAAGCGGATCGCGCGGACCGCCCGCACGGGGCGCGCGAGGACTCGCGGATCCCCTCCGCCGATCGCCACGCCGAGCACGACCCCGTCGAGCCGTGCGTAGACCACGCGATCGAGCGAGACGGCGAGCGCACCCACCGGTGCATCGCCGCTGTCCACGACGTCGACGAGGCGTGGCGAGGCGCCCGATCGAACGAGACGCCGAATCGACCCGTTCTCCGAGCCCAGGACGACGTCCGTCGAGTTCGGAATGGAGACGGGCTTGGCGCTGCGCTGGATGGAGAGTGCCAGGAATCGCGTCCCCTCGGCCTCGAGCAGCGCGATGCGCCCTCGCGTCGTCACCGCGACCGGAGTTGCGTCTCCCGCGACGATCGGTGCGTGAAACGCCTCGCCGTTCTCCGGCGGCTCGACGACGCGTTCGACGCCCGCCGTGACGACGAGGATTCGGCCATCGGAGCGAAGCGCGGCGAGCGTGCCGCCGTTTGCGTCGAGGGACCGGAGTCCGACGCCCGTGTCGCCCTTCGATGGCGCCTTCGGCGCGATCGGCGCGCCCAGCACGATCGCGGCCGCCGCACAATCCGCCGGACGCTTCGTCGGAGCCGGCGGCGGGAGCGTGTCGCCGGCCCGGGCCCCGGCGCTCATCGTCGCGAGGAACATCCAGGCAAGCGTCGGGAGGCGGCGGAGCATTCGGTCAAGGTACTCCCACGGGGCCGCACGCTCGGCTAGAAGAGAGGGATGCGACGAATCTTGATGCTGGCGATGCTTCTTACTTGCGGCGTGCGCGCGGAGATCGTCCGCGCGGACGACGACGATCCGCTGAAGGGGCTCTCGGGGGCGACGGCGCTCGAGTACGCCAAGGCGTTGTCCGACGACAAGATGCAGGGTCGCCGCTCGGGCTTCCCGAGCGGCAAGTGGGCCGAAGACTGGATGATCAAGGAGCTCGGGAACATGGGCGTCACGCCGATGGACCCCGACGGGCTCTACGCCAGCGCGTTCAATTTCGGTACGTCGCACGTGTCGAAGCCGATCGTGCTCGAGGTGATGGCGAAGACCGCCGAGTACGGCCCGGACTTCGTCGACCTGCTCTACACCGGTGGCGGCAAGGTCGAGGCCGAGGTGGTGTTCGTCGGCTACGGCATCTGTGCCAAGGATCGCGGGCTCGACGACTACGCGGGTGTCGACGTCAAGGGCAAGATCGTGCTCGCGCTCAGAGGGGCGCCGCCCGCGCGCGAGGCCGAGTTCCTCGCCGAGAAGTTCATCGGTGCCAAGTCGTCGTTGGCCGCCGACCGGGGCGCCGCGGCGTTTCTGATCTGCGAGGGCAAGGCGGCCGTCCCGGGCACGATCCAGAACCAATTCGTTCGCCCCGACCTGCCGGCGCTCTGGATTTCGCAGGCGTTGGCTGACTCGATCCTGAAGGGGCCTCCGCCTCCCCCGCCGGTGCCGGGAGAAGCGCCGGCCGCTCCGCCCCCGCCTCCGCCTACGCTCGACGGCCTGAAGAAGGAACTCGAGGCCGGCACGTCGTCGAAGTCGTTCGCGACCGGCACGAAGGTGAAGGTCGAGGTCAACGCGAAGTACTACCCGAGCGTCGAGGCGCGCAACGTCGTCGGCGGGTTCCGCGGAAAGGATCCCGATCTTCGCAATGAAGCGATCGTCGTGGGCGCGCACCTAGACCACCTGGGCACCGACGCGATGGGTCGCGTCTACAACGGCGCCGACGACAACGCTTCGGGCTCCGCGTCGCTCCTGATGCTGTTGAAGACGCTGACGGAAAACAATTGGGCGCCCAAGCGCAACGTCGTCTTCGTCTGGTTCGCGGGCGAGGAGCAGGGGCTCGCCGGTTCGCGCGCGATGGCGATCAACCCGATTCCCGAGGTCCGGAACATCGTCGCCATGATCAACATGGACATGACCGGGCAGGGCAAGCCCTCGGTGGCGCTCGGCGGACGGGACGGCTATCCGGCGCTGTGGAATCGGATGATGACGTTCCTCCCGGCCGCGGATCGGACGGTCCTCAATCCGTTCCGCGTCGAAGAAAACTCCGATCACTGGCCATTCCACGAGCGGGGGATTCCGGCCTTCTTCGCTCACACCGACGGCGAGCATCCGAACTACCACCAGTTGGGCGACGACTCGGCCCATCTGAAGCCCGAGTGCCTCGAAGCCGCCGCGCGGGTGGTCGGTCGTCTCCTCGTGGGCCTGGCCGACATCCCGACGCCGCTGCGCACGGGTCGCGAGGCGGCGACCTACGTGCTTCACGAAGGCGCGCGCGTCGTCACGGGACCGGGATCGGCGAAAGCGCTCGTCGAGATGCTTGCGCGGACGCGGGAGGCCCCGGCCGATCGGTCGGCATTCGTCGATCCGGGTTGGTCGGCGGTCATCGTGCCGATCGACGAGCGGACACCCGCCGACGGCGCGACGTGGACGAAACTCGACGACTCGATTCGGCGCCGCTCGATGGAAGCGGTCCTGATGCGCACGGCCGGCGATCTGGTCAACGGCCCCAAGGCGGGTCGCACGGCGATCCTTCCGCGGTACATCTGCTTCGATTCCGCGCGCAAGTCGCCGGTCGATTTCACGGCGCTGCGGACCCAGGGCGTGCGGTTCATCGACCCGTTCGACCCGGCGAAGCCCCCGACGGACGCCGAGCGCGACGCTGTGCTCTCGGCCGCGGTGACGGCGCGCTTGATCGTCGATCTGACCGGCCTTCCGACGACGGCGCTCGCCGCCGCCCGCGTGAAACTGGGCACGCACCCCGCGATGTTGCGCGTTTCGGCGCCGCTCGCCGGTGATGCCAGGGCCGCCGCGACGGCGCTCACCGACCGTAGGAAGGCCCTGGGGCCCGACACCCTCGTCCTGCTCTCGGGCGGGGCCGAAGCGGCCGCGCTGTCGGCGGCCGCGCTCTCGGCTACCTCCGATCCGACGCTTGCGCCCGTCGCCGTCGTCTCCGAGGACACCCCGGCGCTCGAAACGTTGCTCGCGCCGATCTCCGGCGATCTCGAGGAACCGAAGGGCGCGATGCGCCTGCGTGTTAAGGAATTGTTCGGCGGAGCGATTGCGGCGTTCATGCGCCGCATCCTCTGATCGCACGTGATTCGACGCACCGGGACTGGTCCCGCCCGGGCGGGCTCCTACACTACGGGGTCCCACGCCTCCCGACTTCCGCTCCCTGGAGTCTCGTTCCCATGAGATGGACCCGTTCCCTTCGCGTCGGCTTCCTCGCGTTCGTCGCGGCTCTCACTACGACCGGTTGCGTCAAGTTCGACGAGAAGGCCACGATCGCGAAAGACGGCTCGGGCTCGATCACGTTGAACTTCGTCGTGGACGTCGCGAAGTTGAAGGAATTGAAGGACACCTTCGCCGCGTTCATGCCCGCGCCGCAGGCGCCTCCCGCGATGGAAGACGAGCCTGCGATGGGCGAGCCGAAGAAGGACGCCCCTCCTTCGCCGTACGGGAAGGAGGCGATGGAAAAACTCCTGAAGCAGACCGAAGGGAACGAGTTGAAGGAGCATTCGATCGCGCTCGCCGACGGCAAGGAGACGGTCCACATGCTGATCGCCTTCAAGAGCTTCGAGAACCTCTGCAAGACCGGTGCGCTGATCAGTCTCGCGGTCACGCTGGTCAAGAACGAGGACGGCTCGTACGCGATGACGCTCGATCCGAAGGCGGGATACGGGGGCGCGAGCGGGGGCGGTGGCGGTGAGATGGAAATGCTCGCCGGCATGTTGCCGATGCTCGAGCCGATCGTCGGCGGACTCGAGTTCAAGGCCGAGCTCGCGGTACCGGGGACGATCGTCGAGACGAACGGAACGAAGTCGGAGGACGCGACGAAGGCCACCTGGACGATCGATTGGAAGGCGATTTCGGGCGCAGACAAGACCAAGCCCGATGCAGCGACCATGAAGGTGTCGTTCAAGGGCGAAGGGATCGACATCAAGCCCTTCTCCTACAAGCCCGACGTCATGGCGATGGGCGCGAAGTTCGGGCTCGGCGGCTCGAGGTAGGACGTTTCGCTTCGCTCCAACCGGACCTCAGTCCGGCGGACGCGGGGCCCGCAGGTCGACCAGCCCCGCGCTGCATCGCACGGGGCGCGCCAGACGGTAGTAGTCGGCATTGCGCTCGGCCGTGCGATCGTGCGTCGCGGGATGCCAGAGGTGCAGCGTGTCGGCGACGCCCCAGAGGTAGCGAACCCGGGGACGCGGGCGCGTGCGCATCAGGCGGTCGCGGATGTCGTGGTCCTCGTGGCCCCAGCCGACGAACGCCTCGTCGTAGCCGTTGACTTCCTCGAAGAGCGCCCGATCGACGGCGAAGTTGAGTCCGATGACCCTTGGGTGGCCTCCCTTGCGTATCCACGTGCTCCACCGCGTGCGAAGCGCGCGCCGTCGCATCTGGCGACGCACGGCCGCGGTCGGAAGCGACTCGTGGCGCCCGGCCGCGACGTCGGCGACGGTCAACCCTTCGGTTTCGGCCTGCCCGAGCGGGATGCCACCACCGGAATGGATCGTGCGCGGTCCGTGGACCGCCAGATGCTTCGCCAGATGGTCGGCCGGCGGCACACAGTCGCCGTCGGTGAAGAGCAGCATCGACTCGCCCTTCGATTCACGGACGGCCTTGTTGAGGATGCCCGCCCGACGATAGTCGGCGTGCTCCCACCACGAGTGGGCCACTTCGAACGGAGCGGTCGCCGCGAATGCGCGGACGATCGTGGCGGTCTTCGGCCCCGAGCCGTCGTCGGCGATCGTCATCGCGAAATCGAGCGACGTCTGACGGCGCCACGCCGCGAGTGCACGTGCGAGATGGTCGGGTCGCTCGTACGTCGTGATGATGACGCGGGCGCGAGCCATGCGTGGCGTTACCGGCCGACGGTCGCGGTCACGGGACGCTCGTCCCGAAGCCCGTGTACGCAGCGAATCGGCCGTCCCCCCGCGTCGTAGTACGGACGATTGACGTGCTGGACCATGGTGGCGGCCGCCGGGTGCCAGAGGTGGATCGTATCGTTCGTCCCGTAGAGCACGCGGACCGGCGGACGGGGTCTCGACGCCATGACGCGATCGCGCACGTCGGAGTCTTCGAGACCCCAGCCCACGAACGACTCGTCGTAGCCGTTGATCTCCTCGAAGAGCGCGCGGTCCATGCCGACGTTCAACCCCACGACCTTCGGACGCCGAGGCCTCCGAAGCGCGACACCCCAGATGCTCTTCCACCGCTTGCGCTTCAACTCGAACCGGTCGAGGAAGCCCCCGAGCCGCTCGTGTCGGCCTTCGTCGATCGCCGCCTCGGTCAAGGCCTCGCTCGGCCCGAGCGGCAGCTTGATCGCGCCCCCGACGGCGAACGACCGGGGCCCGTGGACGCGGACGTGGCCCTCGAGGAACCGCGCCGGCGGCACGCAGTCGCCGTCGGTGAAGACGAGCAGCGGCTCGCCGCTCGATCGTCGCACCCCTTCGTTCAGGATCGCCGCGCGGCGAAAGCCCCTGTTTTCCCACCAGACGTGCTCGACCGGGAACGGGGCGGTCGCCGCGAACTCTCGGACGAACGCCGTCGTCTCGGGACCCGAGCCGTCGTCGGCCACGGTCAGCGCGAAGTCCTGGAACGTCTGCCGCCGCCACGCGCGCAACGCCAATCGGAGCCAGTGGAGCCGCTCGTACGTCGTGACGATGACGCGGGCGCGACGGGGCATGCGTCGAGTGTACGAGCCCCCGGGCGTCGGACGCCGATCCCGCACGCCCTTTGGAGTCCGACTCCGACGGCGCTCCGCTCCCCATCGCTACGTCGGCTTCTCGGCCTTCCGTTTCAGCTCCGCGAGGGCCGCGAGCGCCTGCATGGGCGTCATCGAATCGGGATCGAGCTTCTTCAGCGCCTCGACCACCGGGTCGGGAACGTTGCCGAAGAGCGGCAGCTGGACGACGCGGGGCCGCGGTGCCGGCTCCCCAAACTTCACGTCGCGACCGAGATCGCGGTGCTTCGCTTCCATCCCCGCGAGCACGGCCTTCGCGCGATCGACGACCGCGTCCGGCACGCCCGCGAGCCGCGCCACGTGGATGCCGTACGAGCGGTCGGTGGCGCCCTCCTGGATGCGCCGCAAAAAGACGATCGAGTCGCCCCACTCGCGCACCGCGACGTTCAAGTTCTTGACCGAAGGCAGGTGCGCCGCGATCTCGGTCAGCTCGGCGTAGTGCGTCGCGAAGAGCGTGCGGGCTCCCGTGACCTCGGAGAGGAACTCCGTGATCGCCCACGCGAGCGCGATGCCGTCGAACGTGCTCGTGCCGCGCCCGATCTCGTCGAGGACGACGAGGCTGCGGTCGGTCGCATGGTGAAGGATGTGGGCCGCCTCGCTCATTTCGACCATGAACGTCGACTGCCCGCGCGCGAGGTCGTCTTCGGCGCCGACGCGGGTGAAGAGGCGATCGCAGAGGCCGACGTGGGCCTTCGAGCACGGCACGAACGAGCCCATCTGCGCCATCAGCACGAGGATCGCGGCCTGGCGGATGTACGTGCTCTTGCCGGCCATGTTGGGGCCCGTGATGAGGGCGATGCGGACGTCGCCGTCGAGCACCACGTCGTTGGGCACGAACCGCTCGCCCGCGGGGAGATGCCGTTCGACGACGGGGTGGCGTCCCTCGATCAACGACAGCACGCGATCGTCGGCGATCTCCGGGCGGACCCAGCTTCCGGTCGCCGCCGCCTCGGCCAGCGAGCGCAGCACGTCCAATTCGGCGAGGAAGCCCGCGAGAATCTGGAGTGCGGGGATGCGCGCGGCGACGGCGTCGCGTACCCCCTGGAAGAGCCGGACCTCGAGTTCCTTCGACTTCTCGTCGGCGCCGAGGACCTTCTCTTCGTACCGGCGCAGTTCGTCGGTGACGAAGCGCTCGCCATTGGCGAGCGTCTGGCGGCGGACGTACTCGGGCGGCACCTTCGCGAGGTGCTGCTTCGTGATCTCGATCGTGTAGCCGAACACGCGATTGAAGCCGACCTTCAGGGTGGGAATGCCGGTGCGCTCGACCTCGCGGGCCTGATACGCCGCGATCCAGTCCTTCCCCGTGCGCGAGAGCGATCGCAACTCATCGAGATTCGCGTCGAAGCCCGGGCGGATCATCCCGCCGTCCTTCATCGTGACGGGCGGGTCGTCGGCGATGGCGCGCCCGAGGAGTTCCTTCAGGTCGTCGAACGGGTCGATCCACTGGCCGAGCTCGGTGAGCGTCGTCGAATAGGCGAGCGCCAGCACTCGGCGAACGGCGGGGAGGGGGTCGAGGCTCTGACCGAGCGAGAGGAGGTCGCGCGCGTTCGCTCGATTCGTGCCGACCCTCGCGAGAATCCGCTCGATGTCGCGCACCGACGACAGGAGTTCGCCGAGGTCGCGGCGAAGGAACGCATCCTTGACGAACTCCTCGACTCCCTCCTGACGTCTTCGAATTGCAACCGCATCGCGCAACGGGGCGAGGATCCACTCTTTCAGCATCCGGGCGCCCAGCGAGGTCTTCGTCGCGTCGAGTACCTCGACGAGCGTGCCGGTTTTCTCGCCGTCGCCACGCTCTACGAGGTCGAGGCGGCGGCGCGTCGATCGATCGAGCAGCACCACCGTGCCCGGGTCGTGCCGCTCGATGCGCACGACGTGCGAGAGCGCGGTCATCTGCGTCGTGCGGAGGTAGTCGAGCGCGGCCCCGGCGGCGCCGAGCGAGGGCGGGTCGCGATCGAGCCCGAACGCCGCGAGCGACGCCACCTTGAAGTGCTCTTTCAACGCCTTCGAGGCCGACTCTGCCGCGAACGTCCACGAGGGCACGCGGGTCGCCGTGCGCGAGGCCTCCTTCGAGAGCCTCGACGCGAGCGCATCGCCGTCCTCGCCCTCGGGGACGAGGATCTCAGCCGGACCCACGCGGGCCACCTCGTCGAGTACGGCGGACGGATCGACATCGGCCACGAAGAACCGTCCGGTCGAGAGGTCCACCCACGCGAGCCCCGCCCGACGCTTCGACGGGCGGATCGCCATCAGGTAATTGGCGGCCGAGGGATCGAGTGCCGCGTCCTCGGTCAGCGTCCCGGCGGTCACGAGGCGGACGACCGCGCGTTCGACG
>JANNRO010000396.1:0-11533 GCA_031401505.1 Planctomycetia bacterium | reverse complement strand
CCGCCCGAAGTCCCGTTTGCGCCCCCCGACTCCGGCGGAGCAGGCGCAGTTCGACGCCCTCCAGGCCAAACTGGTCCCGCTCTGGAAGTCGATCCGCGCACTCAGTCAGGACGAGCAGACGATCGTCGTCGTGCCCTCGCTCGAAGCCGAGATGAAGGGCAGCGAGATGCAGGCCTACGAGGAGCGCTTCCTCTTCCTGCTGCTGCTGCTCCGCCAGCCGCGCGCACGCTTGATCTACGACACGGGCCAGGCGATCCATCCGAGCGTCATCGACTACTACTTCGACCTGATGCCGGGCGTCATCTCGAGCCACGCGAGGAAGCGACTCTTCCTCGTCTCGCCGCTCGACGCGTCGCCGCGCGCGCTCGCCAGGAAGCTGATCGAGCGCCCCCGCATGATCGAAAAGTTGCGTGCGTTGATCCCGAACCCGGATCGCGCGCATCTGGTCCCCTTCTCGACGACGTGGGCCGACCGCGAACTGGCGCTGAAGCTCGGCATCCCGATGTACGGAAGCGATCCGAAGCACCTGACGTTCGGGACCAAGAGCAGCGGGCGCAAGCTCTTCCGCGACGAAGGCGTTCCCCTGCCCGCGGGCCGTGAGGACCTCGCGAACGAGGACGACCTCGTGGCAGCGATCGTCTCGATGCGCAAGGACAACCCGAAGTTGAAGCGCGTCGTCATCAAGTTGAACGAAGGCGCGTCGGGCGGCGGCAACGCCGACTTGCGCCTCGTCGGGCTCCCGCCGGTCGGGAGCAAGGACGAGTCGAAGGCCGTGCGGACCCTCCTTGCGACGATGACGTGCGAGTCGGCGAGCCTCACGTATCCGACGTTCCTCGAAAAGCTCGCGGTACTCGAGGGCATCGTCGAGGAGCGCATCGAGGCACAGGAGATCCGCAGCCCGAGCGTCCAACTGCGCGTCACGCCGCTCGGCGAGGTGGAACTGCTCTCGACGCACGACCAGGTGCTCGGCGGCGCCAGCGGACAGAGTTACCTGGGCTGCCGGTTCCCCGCCGACGAGGCGTACGCCGCGATGATCAGCGCCGAGGCCGCGAAGATCGGTCGCCGCTTGGGACGCGAGGGCGTGCTCGGCCGCTTCGCGCTCGACTTCGTGGTCGCACGCTCCGACGGCGGCCCCTGGTCGGCCTACGGCATCGAGATCAACCTGCGCAAGGGCGGCACGACGCACCCGTTCCTGACGCTCCAGTTCCTGACCGACGGCGTCTATGACGCGAAGTCGGCCCAATTCACCGCGCCCAACGGCCGCCAGAAGTACTTCGTCGCGAGCGATCACGTCGAGTCGCACGCCTATCGCGGGCTGACGCCCGAGGACCTCTTCGACCTCGCGTTGCGCCACGGTCTCCACTTCGACCAGACCCGCTTGAAAGGCATCGTCTTCCACATGATGAGCGCGCTGCCCGAGTCGGGCCGCACCGGTCTGACCGCCGTCGGCGACAGCCCCGAGGAGGCCGACCGCCTCTACGCGCGCTTCCTCGACGTCCTCAACCAGGAAACGGCGGCGGGGTAGCGCGACGGCGCTGCGCCCGAGATCAGCGCGCGCACGGCAGCGTGCGCGTCGATCGCGACGCGGTCCCAGCCCTCGCGTGCGTCCGGGAGACCGTCGAAGACGAGCGGGCGGCCGATCGAGACGCGTATGCGCCCTGCACGAGGACGCCGGCTCGCGGCCGGCCACGCCTCGAATGCCCCCGCGATGTGGCAGGGCACGACCGGAATGTTCGTCGACGAGACGAGGCGACCGAGCCCCGCACGGAACGGAGCCAGTTGCCCATCGCGGGCGCGCGTGCCCTCGGGGAACAGGAAAAACACGCACCCGTCGTTCGTCAGCCGCTCGCGCAGGCCCGAGAGCGCGTGCGACCCGCACGCCTTGCGCCACATCGGTAGCGCGTTCAAGAGGACGGCCGAGAGCGCCGAGGTCGTACGCGTCTGGAAAAACGTGTCTCCCGCCGCGATCGGAAACGCGCGGGCGCGATGCGCCGTGGGGAGCGAGCCGCCCAGCACCAGCGCGTCGAGGTGAGAGGTGTGGTTCGCAACGACGACGTACGGGGGCGACGGGGGCAGATTCTCGCGTCCCGTGACCGAGAACCGATGGACGACCCGAAGATACGTGCGCACCGCGGCCCACCACGCGTGTTGCGCCAACCACTCGCCGGTGCCGGTCTCGCGCTGGGCGCTGCTCCATCGCTCCGCGGCCTTCAATCCCGAATCGGCGGCGGGACGGTAGGCGAACGGCTCCAAGTTCGCCTCAGGGCCCTGAAATGATGCGGGTCGGCTCGCCGAGCCCGACGTCGATGAAGTAGCGGAGGTAATGGAACACCGCGGGCGCGACGAGGAGGAACGACGTGAACCGATCGAGGAAGCCCCCGTGCCCCGGGAGCGCCGTGCCCATGTCCTTGACCCCGACGTCGCGCTTGATCGACGAGAGCATCAGGTCGCCCAATTGCCCGCAGACCGAGACGATCACGCCCAGCGTGATCAGGTGGATCGGACGATCGACCGGCGTGCCCGCGAAGGCGAAGTGCCCGAGCACCGCCGCGAACGCGGTCGTCAGCACGAGCGCCCCCACCGCTCCCTCGACGGTCTTGTTGGGGCTCGTCAGCGGCGCCAACTTGTGGCGCCCGAGCCACTTTCCGACCACGTAGGGGAAGACGTCGTTCAACGCGACCCCGGCGACGAGCCAGCAGAGAATCGGTCGGAACGCGCCGTCGTTGGCGAAGTAGGAGAGGTGGCCCAAACCCGCGGCGAAGAGCATGTACCCGAAGATCCCGAGTGCGGTCCGCTGGAGGTAGCCCTTCGGGCGGTCCCCGATGATGCCGACGACCGCGATCAGACTCGTCGTCAGAGGCCAGAGTGCCACGAAGAACGCGTACCAATGGTCGAGCACGGCGAACGTCGTCAGCAAGATGCCGAGCGCCACGACGAGACTCGTCCACCGCTCGCGAAAGAGCCCGGTCGCCCGCGCGAACTCGCGATACGCGACGATCGAGAGCGCACACGTGGTGAGGATGACCCAGCCCGCGCCGAGCAGGATGGGCCCGAGCATCGCGGGGACGAGGAACGCCCACGTGCGGATGCGGTCGTGCAGGTCTTTTCGCAACGCGTCGGACAGCTTCCCCGCGCGCGCCATGGCCTTGACGAAGAGCGCACCACCGGCGAGCAGCACGACGGCGCCCGCCGTCACGAAGACCGTGACGGGGCTGTCGAACGCGTGCGACGGATCGAACAGCCGCTCGGAGGGGCTCATCGGACGCGGGTCCCGAGCGCCGTCGCGGCGTGGGCGATGCGACGGACGATCGTCACCACGCCCAGGACGACGATGACGGCGAGTGCGATCGAGAGCAGGCCGTATCGGCCGTCCGAACCGAGGGCGGGCCTCGCGTCCGACGGCCACAGGGCGAGCGAGATCGCAGCGAGCGTCACGACGGCCATCCGATGCGGCTTCGCCATCGGACCGCAGAAGTCGCTCGGTGCGCCGCTGGCCCGCGCCTCGGCACGAACGTACGCCGTCAGGACGGCGACGACGGCAGCGAGCCAGCCGAGCGTCGGGTGCCCGGTCGACGCGTAGCCGACACCGACGAGGATCGCGACATCGGCCGCGCGATCGGGCAGTTCGTTCCACAGCGGCCCGGTCGGCGACGAGAGTCCGCCACCGAGCGCCACCATGCCGTCGAGCAGGTTGGCGAGCAGGCGCAGTTGGACGAACACGGCGGCGAGAACGAGCAAGGGTCGCTCGAACGACGGCCAATTCGACGTCGCCACGAACGTCGCCCCGGCGAACAAGCCCGCGACGAGCCCGAAGGCGGAGACGGCGTTCGCGGTGACGCGCCGCCCTACGAGCGCGGTCGCCATCACGTTGGCCCAGCGCGTCGATCGTGAGCGGAGCGGTCGCCGATCGGCGCTCGTGTCGGTCGGGGCTCCCATGGAAGCAATCTCCGTCGAACGGACGCGAACCGCAAGGCCTACGTCCGACGGATCACCGCTTCGGCCCCGGGATCCACCCGTCGAGGATCGGGCTCCAGACGAACGTGCCGCGGTGGCGTGCGAACCAGCGCTCGGCGGCCCGGCGGCAGCGCCCCGCGTCACCCGGGGCGTGTACGTAGGGAAACGTCGGGAACATCTCCTTCAAGACCGAGTGGGCGTGCCACGAGTAGCAGCAGTTGGCGTCGAGACGGGAGACCCAGTCGTCAACCCAAGCGGAATCGCCGTTCATCGTGAACAACGGCCCGTTCTGGAGGTCATCGAGCAGGAACGTGCGCGCTTCGCCGAGAAACGCCCTCCACTCCGAGCGCGCCGCCCCGTCGCCTTGGAGCGCCAGACACGCGGTCGAGATCCAATAAAGCCCGCTCGCGCGTTCATCGCGCCAGGCGCGTAGGCGCTCGACGACGCGCGGGTCGTTCGTCAGTCCGAACCCGACCGTGAAATCGAGTTGTCCGGCACCACCGCTCATCGTCGGACCCTTCGCCGTGCGCAGGAGCACCCCGCCGATCGGATCCTTCGCGAGCACGAGCGCCTTCGCCGCGTCCCAGTCGTCTGCCTTCGGGTCGTCCTCGTTGCGTGACAGAGGGCCGAAGTACCGAGCGAGAGGCTCGGGCGCCCCGTACAGGATCGCCAGCGCCTCGACCGCCGGCGACTCGACCTCCATGTCAGGCGACGCGGCGCGTTCCTGCAACCAGGCCTCGATCGTCGGATCGTGTACACGGCCGAGCAGTTCGTTGAAAGACCACGTCGGCAGATTCGTTTCGAGGATCAACTGACTCGCGAGCGCCCGATCGCCCAGACGCACGAGCAGGCCGAAGGCGCCCCTGCGAACGTCTTCGTCCTTCGACTCGGTCGCCAACCGACGCACGAATTCCACGACGGCCTCGTGCGCGAAAGGCTCCATCCTCGCGAGCGCCTCGGTCAGGTCGCTCTCCAACACCTCGACCTCGGCGACGCGCGTCGACCATCGCGTGAGGAGACGCTCGGCCTCCTTGACATCGAGAGGTTCCGAATGGACGTTCGCGAGGAACCACGCCTCGGCCGCGACCGGCGCACCCTCCGATTTCATGCGGCCCGCGATCCACGCAAGATCCTCGGGTTTCACGTCGATGCCGACGTCGTACGACGCGAACCAACATTCGTCCTCGGAGATGTCCTCGGGCTTGTCGCCAGCCGCGAGGGCCTTCCACGCGATCTCGCGCGCGGCGACGGGGTCGGCGAGCCACCGCGCCATCGCGAGCATCGAACTGCGTTTCGTGCCGACGGGCTTGTCCTCCGGCGCGGGCAGATCCCACTCGGCCCGACGACCGCGCGACGCGAGTTCGGCGACGGCGAACAACGAGGCGTCGTCTTCCTGAACCAGCACCTGATGGAGCGCGTGGCCGGCCGCACGACCCGCGAGGCCCGGCTGCGTGGACAGGTGGGCGATCTTGCGCGCGGCCCACCACCGGGTCTGCGGCAAGACGCGCTTCATCTCGACGAGTTCGCGCAGGAAGTCGACGTCCTCGGCTGTGGGTGTGAGGCGCAGCGCCCATCGATGGAGCCAGCGGGCGGGCCCATCGGAAAAGGTCGGCGACGGCGAAGGCGACGGCGGCTTCGGAGCATTCGGCAAGGGCTTCGGATCGGAAAACTGTCCGAGATCGAACCCGTGTCCGAGCGGCCCGCACGTTGCGCGGAGCAGCTCGACGTACTCGGCCGGAAGCCCACCCTTCGATCGGGCAACGGGGCCCACGTCCGACAGCTTGGGGATCGGCCTTTTCCCCGCCTCGGCCCGCAAACGCGCCAGCGCGTAGCGGAAGGCTCGGACGTAGTCGGCCTGTCGTTCGTCGCCCGCCTCGTTCTCGGCCATGTTGCGGACGTCGTCGAGCAACGACCGGAACGCGACGGGCTTCGCTGTTTCGAGGATCGGGAGAAGCGCCGGCACGTCGGCGGGGAGCCACATCCGGTGCGGCGCCGCGTAGTAGAAGTCGCCGGCCGCCGGATTCCGCTCGGCCAGCGCGAGCCAGAACGTCTTCAGATCGGCCGAGCAGATGATGATCTCCGCTTGGCCGACCTCGTTGATGGCCGCGAACGGCTGCCACCTCGCCAGCGGGTGGAGTGCCAACCCCCGGGATACGAGGTGGAGTTCCTCCAAATCGAGGTTCCACGGCGAGGCAACCGCGGCCGCCGCGAACACGAGGTTGGGATCGTCCGAGCGCAACGCCGCGCGGATGGTTGCAACCCGGTCGGTCGCAGCGAGCGCCTTCCACGCGGACACGGCGTCGGCGCGAGACGGGTCGGCCGTCTCATCGGCGATCCTCAAGAGCAGCGAACGCTCGGGCGGAGGATCGTCCGCTCGGACGCGGGTCCCGTCCGCGAATCCGATGAAGACGAGCGCGATGGCGAGGGGAGTTCGCTTCATTGGTCGGGCGAGCGTACCTCGGGTCGCGCGCGCCCGCCTCAGCGCGTCGGAATCAGATCGCCGTCGTCGGTGAGATGGAGAGGCGCACCCTCCAGGCTCTCGAACCGAAGGTAGAGCCCCCATCCGCCGCTGCCCTGCGACACCTCGACGAACACGATGTTGCGGCCCTTGACGAGCGACACCTCGACCGACTCCTCGTCGGGACGGGCGCCCCGCATCGTGAGTTTCTGCTGGACCAACGCGCCCGCGATCCAGACGCGCAGCGCGTCGTCGCTGCCCGTCAGGAGGCGCACCTTCGTGGGTGCGGGCACGACGACGGTCCGCGCGGCATAGGCGGCGACGTTCTGCGAACGATCGAACCGTGGCAGGAAATCGACGTAGGCGCTCGTGGAGGCGACGAGCCTCTGCGCGTTGGTCGACACGGCGAGTCGGTCGATTTGTTTCAGATCGAGTTCGACGAACCGTGACGGGTCCGTCCACGGCTTGCTCTCCTTCGAGAACCGCCACGCGCGCACGAATCGCGCGGGTCGCACGACCCGCTCGGTCGTCGTGACGCCGAGTGCGTCGACCGCGCGCACCTCTTCGATCGGGCCACCGGCGGGGGCGAGGTCACCCGGCGACAGTTTGGCTTCACGCGGCGCCGGAGTCGACGCGTCCCAGTAGGACCGAAAGTCCACGGCGTCGCCACGGCGTAGGAGCCCGAGATAGCGTAGGCCCGTGTCGGATCGGATCACGGCGCCGCCATCGTCGTCGAATTCGACGGTCGGCGGACTCGCGTCGGCGACGGCGACGTCGTCGAGCGCGAACCAGCGCGAGGCCTTGAGACACGCCGCACTGACGGGCGCGAACTGCCCGGCCTCGTCGAGGGTGAACTCGCGCATCGCGCCCCCCGACTTGGGCGGCGGCTCGACGAGGCTGAAGACGCGGTTCAATCGATCGAAGCCCCGCGTCATGATGTCGAGCGGGTGGGTCGTGTGCGGAAGCCCGAACGCATGTCCCGTCTCATGCAGGACTGCCCCGAGCGTCGTCGAAGCGAGCCCCCAGACGGTCGAACGACCCACGCTGTCGTCGTGGACACGGGTGCCGTCGATCGGCGTCGTGTCGGCGAACGTCGGGAACACGTCCTGGAGCCGAGTCGGCCACGCGAACATCCCCGCGCTGCCGAAGAGCCCGAGATCGCCGCCGCCGAGCGCGGTATGGCCGTAGACCTTGCGCGTCGCCGGATCGAACCGCGTGTAGGCCGCGACGACGACGTTTTTCGCCGAAGGATGGGGCAGCTTGCGATGGACCAGATCGGCGACACGGCGCCACCACGCTTGATCGTCGGGCCCGTACTCCTCGGCCGCCGGCCGCTCGCCCTTCAGGAGGTGGACGTCCACCTTCCCGTTCGCGTCGAGTTCGAGACAGAACGTGACGCGCCCGAAGCCCAGATCGTGCATGCGCTCGGCGGTGAAGCACTGGAGCAGTTTCATCGAGGTGTCGAGCTTGCCGACGTAGTTCTGCACCTCGTCGGCCCTCTGCGACTGGTAGGCCGTGTCGCCGGTCGAGTCGGTCAGATAGATGCAGCGCACGACCCGGGAGTTGGTCTGCGGGCGGTAGACGAGTGATATCCGGCGCTCGGAGGCGCCGCACTTCAACAAGAGCCGGTTGTCGCCCGGGACCAGTTCGGCCAGCGCGAGGTATCTGCCCTTGTGGGCGAGCCCGCGGAGTTCCCGCGAGTCGCGGCGTGACGACTCGTTCGTCAGAAGGACGTCCGTCGCCGAGGCCGGGGCGCTACCCCGCAGCAGGACGACCGGGGTTCGGACGATCTCCCCCGCCGCATAGTTCGTGGGCTCGAGCAGGTCGTCGGAGGCATCGATCGGCGCGCGGCCGACGACTCCGATGCCGAGGAGGGCGACGAAGAGCCGGGCGCGGCGGGTGAATCTCACGGGGGGGATCGTACGCGCCGAGCCACTACAATCGTGGCGGGTCGCCAGTCTCTAACCCGGAGCGAGCGGATGAAGCACGAACTCGTCGAACGTCCCGCCTTTCACGTCGTCGGCATGACGGGTCGATTCACACCCGCTCAGATCCCCGAGATCCCCGCCCTCTGGAGCCGGTTCGTGCCGCGCATGGGCACGATCCCTGGGATGAAGGGCTGGTGCTGCTACGGAGCCTGCCGACCCGACGAGGAGGGGGAACGCGGTCCCCCGGCGCTCGAATACACGGCCTGCGTCGAGGTCGACTCTCTCGATCGAATTCCCGACGGAATGGTGGGCTTTACGATTCCGGCCGCGACCTACGCCCGATTCACCCATCAGGGACACATCAAGACGATCGGAGCCACATTCGACGCGATCTTCCAGGAGTGGCTGCCGAAGTCGGGGCTCGTCCCGACCGACGGCTACGAGTTCGAGTACTACGATGATCGGTGGGACCCCGCGACGGAACTCGGCGACGTGGACATTTTCATTCCCGTCCACACGAAGTAGATCGGGCGCTCGTCGGCGAACCCTGTCCCCCCGGCGGGGTCCGATGACGTGACCTCGATGGAGTACACGATGCGACGACCCCTCGGTTCGATGATGGCGGTCCTCGCCCTCGCGGCGACGTTCCTCTCCGCACGCGGGCCGGCCCAGCGCGCACACGCCGACATGCCTCCCGCCCCCGACTCCCCGGACAGCAAGCGTGTCCCGGCGACGATCGAACTCGATTGGGGCGTCTTTGCTGAGCGCGTGTCCCTCCGCCACGTCATCGCGGCAGGCGAAACGCTCCGATCGATCGCAACGAAGACCCTCGGCAACGCCTCGCGCGTGAAGGCGATCGTCGACGCCAACGCCGACGTCGTCACCGACCCCGACAGGATCCGCGTCGGCGACGTGCTCTGGCTACCACCAGCGAAGTCGCTCGAACCCGCAGCGAAGACGCCGGCCGCCGACACGGCCATTCCCGAGTTCGCCGTCTGGTACGACGCGTTCTGGCTCGAATCGACCGGATACCGGGGGCGTAGCGCGCCGGTGGTGAGCGCGCGGGCCACTCCGGGCGACGCCGTGAAGGGCACCCTGCTCCTCGTGCCGCACGCATCCGCCACCGGACTGATTGCCGCGCTCGCAGATCGGTCCAAGGCCCCGGTGATCGTCGAGCAGATCGCGGGGCGCCTGACGCTCGGCATGTGGACGGACACGCTCGTCCATCGGGAAGACCCGACGGTCAAGATCGTCACGACGTACAAGTTGACCGGCGCCACGGATACGAGTCTCACGACCGACATCGCGCGCGTGCGCTACGACGCCGAGGGGAAGGTCGTTACGAAAGAGTGGGTGGTCCCCCAACCGGGCTACCAATACGAGAAGCCGTCGACGACTCCGCCGCCGGCGCCCTCCCCGTCCACTCCCTCCCCCACGCCCCCTCCCTCTCCGACGCCGGCAGATCCCGCGATGGCCACGGCACTCGCCGTGACGTTGTCGGGTACCGCGGCGTCCGCGGCCACGTCGCCCCCCGACGACGGCTCGCATTGGCCCGCGTCGACCGGAGTGATCGTCGCGTTGGTCGGCGCGGCCGCCGTCGCGGGCCTGTGGATCTACCGAAGGTCGCGGGTGCCGACGCCGCCGCCCTCGGCGTGACCGCGGACACCCCATCCGACGGAGTGCGGCTGCCGAGTACGACGGTCGTCGCGGCGTACGCGTTGGTCGCGGCGCTCTTCGCCTCGGCGATGCCGTTGCTCGCGTACGCAGGGTCTCTGGCTCTCTTCGGCCTTCCCCACGTGCTGACCGAATTGCGCTACGTCGACGGTCGATTCGGCTCCCGACTCCGATCGGGCGAAGGGTTGATCGTTCTCGCGATCCTCGGCCTCGTCGTCGTGCTGCGGGCGCTGTCGCTTGCGCGGGCGATCGACCCGTCCGACGAGTACGTCGCCGAATTGGGGTTGGTCGCCGTGCTGGCGTTTCTGGTCGTGCCCGACCTCGCGTCGAGGCCCGCGCGCGCGGCGCTGGCCTTCCTGATCGGCGCGACCATCGCGACGGGGTCGGCAGTCGCGCCGTGGGTCACGGTCGTCGTGCTTTCGATCCTCCACAACGCGACGCCGGTCGGTTTCCTGGCGGAGCGGTTCGCGGGTACGGCACGAGGCAAGTCCGCAATTCGTACGTGCGCCGTGCTGTTCGTGCTGGTGCCGATCGCAATCGGAGTCGGACTCGGGTCCCGTGCGCTGACCGCGCTGGGGCTCTACGCGCCCGATCGTGCCTTCGAGTCGGCGGGCGCGCTCGCGTCGCACCTCCGGGTGTTCGTTCCCGCCGAGTGGACGTCGTCGCCGATCGCTCCGCACCTCTTCGCCGCGTCGGCATACCTCCAACTCCTCCACTACGGCGTCGTCATCGGCGTATTGCCTCGGCTCCTCGGGCCCCGCGGCACGCCGGCCGACGCCCCCGTGGCGCCCTGGCCGAAGAGGACGGTACTGGCGCTGTGCATCGCCATCGTCGGCATCGCGGCCGCGATCGGCTTCGTCCACGACTTCGCGGGCACGCGGGCGGCGTACTCGCTCGTGGCATCCGTCCACGCGTGGATCGAACTGCCGGTGCTCCTGTGGGCGTTGGCTCCGCGATCGCGCTCGCGCGAGGCGCTCGCGTGAATCAGACCGAGGCCCTGCTCGTCACGCTGTCCATCGAGGTGCCGATCGCCGTCGCGCTGGCCGTTTGGCGCGGCTGGGTCGCCGGTCGGCTCGGCACCGTGGCGCTTTCGAGTCTGGCGGCCAGCCTCCTGACCCACCCGCTGCTCTGGATCGTAGACCCGAGGCTCAAGACGTCCTTCGACACCCCAATGCGATGGGCACTGCTCGAGACGGCGATCGCGCTCGTCGAGGCCGGAGTGTACGTCGTGGGCGCGGGCCTCACGGCCCGCCGAGCGATCGTCACGTCGTTCCTCGCGAACGCGGCCTCCTTCGGCATCGGGGTCGCGATCTACGCGTGGGCGTGACGTGAACCGCGGACCGGGGGGGCGCGCCGGGGCGCGATCGCGATAGGCTATGGGGTAGGCCATCGCGGTTGCACCCGGAGGGATCGTCATGCGTCACATGCGGACTTCGTTCATCGTCGCGTTGCTCCTCGCCACGTTCGCGTTCGCCCAAGTCTCGCGCGCCCACGACCCGGCCGTGGGACTCGAGAAAGC
>JANNRO010000395.1:0-3382 GCA_031401505.1 Planctomycetia bacterium | reverse complement strand
CCTGGTTGAACGCGTCGTGCGACACGACGATCACGGGCCGGGTTCCCCTCTGCTCGGAACCAGAGCGTGGTTCGAGCGTAGCCCACCAGATCTCGCCACGCTTCACTTTCGCCGCGCCCTGCGGACACGACGATCGACCTCCAGCAAATGCTGGACGGCGGCCGTCTCCAACCTCGGATCGAGATCGTCGGCGGTGCCGCCCGCCGCCTGCGCGTACGTCCGGATCGCGTCATGAATCGCGGCGCGCTGCCGCTCCGCGAGCCATTGGTCGATCGCCTCGCGTGCCAGCGCGGTGGCCGGTTGCTTGGAGCGCTCGGCTTCGGCGCGCAGCAGGAGATGGGTCGCCTCCGACAGCGGGACGTGAAGGTTTCGTGCGTGTCGCCTGGAGGTGGCAGATTTCATGCCACCGAGTATGCCACAAAACGTGCCATCGAAGGGGCCGGCCGCGGTCGGGTCCCTCTCGTCCGGCCGGACGCGCCTCGCCCGATGGAAGCCACGGATCGGATTCCGATCACGTCGGTGCCCGTCGAGGACCTGCGTCATGCCCACGACGTTTCTGGCGTTCGGCGCCGCCGGAGCCGCCGACACCGGGTCGGCCATCGGGTGCCGCGCGGGCGGACGGGTCTCGGGGAGTCGGACGGGTGGGGGTCCGGGGGAGGGGAGGCGGGGTCGCGCGAGGCGAGGGACGGGGATTCCCTTCCCGTAGTCTTCCCGTCCCATGCCGAACGACCAGCGCGAAGTCAGGCTGCAAAAGCTCGAAGGGCTTCGAGCGGCCGGAATCCGTCCCTACGCCGACCGCTACCCGACCACACATTCGCTCGCGAAGGCGCGCGAAGAGGCGCAAGCGGTCGCGGGCACGAAAGTCCGCGTCGCGGGCCGCCTCATGACGAGCCGTGCATTCGGGCAATTGACGTTCGCGCACCTTCAGGACGCGTCGGGTCGGTGTCAGATCGCGCTCGACGCCACGCACGTAGGCGCCGAGGCGCTGTCGATCTTCGACAAGTTCACCGACCTCGGCGACTTCGTCGGCATCGAGGGGGTGACGTTCCAGACCAAGAAGGGCGAGCCCACGATCCGTGCGACCTCGTGGACGTTTCTTTCGAAGGCGCTCCTCCCGCTGCCTGAAAAGTGGCATGGCCTCTCCGACAAGGAAATCTGTTATCGGGAGCGCCACCTCGATCTGCTCGTCAATCCGGAAACGCGCGAGCGCTTCCGGCTGCGCACGCGCGTCGTGCGGGCACTTCGCGAGTACCTGGACGGCCACGGCTTCGAGGAGGTCGAGACGCCGGTGCTCGCGTCCAAGGCGACCGGCGCCCTCGCGCGCCCGTTCCTGACGCACCACAATGCGCTCAACATCGAGTGTGCGTTGCGCATCGCGCCCGAGACGTGGCTCAAGAAGTGCGTCGCGGGCGGCATCGACCGGGTCTACGAGGTGGCGAGGTGCTTTCGCAACGAGGGCATGGATCCCTCGCACCTCCAGGACTTCACGATGTGCGAGTGGTACTGCGCGTACTTCGACTTCAACGACAACATGGACTTCACGCAGGGGCTGATCCTCCACCTGCTCGATCAGTCGCTCTCGACCCGCCAGATCCGCTGGGGCGCGCACGACATCGACTTCGCCCCGCCCTGGCCGCGCGTGCGCATGCGCGACCTGATCCTTCGTGATTCGGGCGTCGACTACGACCTCTGCCCCGATGCGCCGTCACTGCGCGCCGCGATCGCCGCCCGGGGCATCCATCTCGATCGCGATGACATCGCCGTGCTCGGCCGCGGACCGTTGATCGACGTGCTCTACAAGAAGGTCTCCCGCCCCAAGCTCGTCTCGCCGGTCTTCGTCACGAACCATCCGATCGACCTCTCGCCGCTCGCGCGCCGCAACGACGACAACCCCTCCGTCACCGACCGGTTCCAGCTGGTCGTCAACGGCTGGGAAATCGTCAACGCCTACAGCGAACTCGTCGACCCCGTCGACCAGAGGAAGCGCTTCGAGGAACAGATGGCCGCGCGCGCCGCGGGCGACGACGAGGCGATGGAGATCGACGAAGACTATCTCACCTGCATGGAGCACGGCATGCCGCCCATGTCGGGCTGGGGCATGGGCATCGACCGTTTCGTCTCCCTGCTCTCGGGGCAGGACAGCCTGCGCGACGTCGTGCTGTTCCCGCTGATGAAGCCGCTCGATTCCGTTGGCACGGCGCCCGCGAAGTCGGATCCGGAACCGCCTCGCGCGACGACCGAATTGACGACGGGACCGACGTCCGAAAGCCCGGCCTCCGAGGTCAGGCCCGAGTTCGCGGTGCTCGGGTATCCCGTCGACGACGTCGCCGAGCTGGGCATGACCGAATCACGCGCCCGCGCCCTCTTCGACGAGTGGGTGACGACGCCCTCGTTGCGTCGGCAGATGCAGATGACCGAGGCGGTGATGGGTTCGCTCGCGAGGAAGTACGGAAAGAACGAGTCGGCGTGGCGCGCGATCGGCCTGCTCCACAACATGGACTACGACCGCGTGAAGGAAGCGAACCGCCATTGTCTCGTGGCGGCCGAAGTGCTCTCGAAGGAGGGCATGCATCCGGGCGCCATCCACGCGATCGCGGCCCACAACGACGACGGGCTCGCCCACACGGGCATTCGCTGCGTGTCGTTCCTCGACCACGCGCTCTCGTGCGCGGAGGCCGTGGTCGGCCTCGTTCACGCGACGAGTCAGGTGCTGCCGAGCAAGGACGTGAAGGACGTCAAGGCGTCGAGCGTCATCAAGCGCTTCAAGGATCCGAAGTTCGCGCCGACGATCGAACGACCGTTGATCGCGCGCTGCGCCGGACTCGGGCTTTCGACCGACGACTTCCTGACGCTCGCCCTCGAGGCGGTCCAGGGCGCGAGCAAGGCCTCGTGACCGCGCCCGCCACCCGCCCGCTGCCGTCCTATCTCGGGCGGCTGCGGTTCGGCTTCATCCTGAGCGTGATCGGCGCCTTCTGGACCGTCGTGGGACTCTGCATCGTGCTCTTTCCCAGCGCGAAGGCGGGTGCCGACGCCGGGATCTTCAACGCGTTGATGGCGATCGCGTTGTTGCTCGGGCCGGGGCTCTATCTGTGGCTCACCGCGCGGGCGACGAAGCGTCGCAACGCGCTGATCGAACGGATCGCGGCGCTCGCGGCGGTCGAGCGACGGATGTCGCTCGGCGACGCCGCCACGACGCTCGGCGTCGGCGTGGGCGACGTACGCGTATTGATTCTCGACGCGGTCGGCGCCGGACTGCTCGCGGGGCACATCGACTCCGAGAAGGGCGTGTTTCTGGCGGCGACCGCCGAACATTCCATCGGGACTCGGGACGTCGTATGCACGGGCTGCGGCGGGCGCTCGACGGTCGTGATCCGCAGCGACG
>JANNRO010000394.1:0-5441 GCA_031401505.1 Planctomycetia bacterium | reverse complement strand
TAGGTGGCTCGGTCGCAGATTTTGGAGCGGATGACGAATCGGCCAAGGGTGCCGACGCGGCGGGCGGCGGTGGGGGGGCCTTCGACACAGCGAGCGCGGGGGCAGCCGCCGTTGCTGCCGCTGCCGCCGGTTCAGCCGCCGCTGGGTCCGCAGTCACCGGCAACGCCGGTTTGGCTACTGCCGACTCAGCGACAGCCGGTTCAGCGGCGGCCGGTTCAGCGGTCGCCGGTTCGGCGACACCCGGCTCAGCGGCGGCCGGGATCGCACCCGGGAGACCTCGTGCGGCGGCCGGCGCGGAAAGCCGTTCCAGCAAGCGTGAGGCACGCCGCATCTTGACGAAATAGAGCGCGATCGCAGCCGCGGCGAACGCGATCAGCGCGGCCATCAACGTGATGTGGAACCAACCGGGGCCCGAACCGGGTCCGTCCACGAGGTCGGCGTCGATCGGGAGCTTCATCTCCTGGCGAAACCACTCGAGCGCGATCTCTTTCGGCGCCTTGCCCTCGTCGAGCGCGCGGAGAGCCGAAAGGCCGCTCTCGTATCGGCGAAGACCATCGCGCATGCGGGCAGCGCCCTCCGCCATCGCGGCGCGGTCATCATTCGCAGTGCCGGCCGCGAGGCGATCGACGCCATCGAGGAGCATCGTGACACCCGCCCCCATCCGTTGGTTCGCGTCCGAGAGCACTTGCGCTCGGCGGGCGGGCGTCATGTCGGGGAGGGCGATGAGCGCCGGGTAGAACTGCTTCCTCGGCGCGCCCATCATGCCGTCAATCGGATTCCCGGCAGGGCCGACGCTCGGAGCGCCCGAGGGCGGCGGTACAGACCCCGATGCGGGTGCTGATTCGGGTGCCGGATGGTGGCCGGAGTGCTCGTCTTCGACGGGCGGTTCGGCCCATACCTCGCCCGCGGACACGACGAGCGCCATACACGCGGCGACGGCGAGCCCGTAGGCGAAGATCGACGGTGAGTGACGCGAGGGAGTGGCCGTCATTGGCGTGCGCCCACGCATCGACAAGTGCGCCTACTTCGCTGCGGGGGCCGGGGTCTTCATGTCAGCCATCGGAGCGGGAGCCATGCCGACTCCCGTCAGCGTCTTGCGCTGCTCGTCGGTCAGAACTCTCGCCGCTTCGCCGACGGATCGAATGAACGCGGCGCGCTGATCGGATCGGTGCCCTTCGATCTCGCGAACCTTGGATTCGATCGCCACGGCGTCGGGACTGTCGGACGCGGTCAGCGACCAGAGAGCCTGCTCGGCCTCCTCGATCTTGCGCTGGTACGAGCTCTTCTCAAGCGCCGCCTTCTCGCGGATCGAGTTGAGCGACGTCTGCTGCTCGGTCGTGAGCGTGACATGACGAGGATGATCGAGGAAGTAGCCCGTGGAGCCGATGTGGTAGAGATGCGACGCGCCCGGGAATCCCGGCAGCGTCGAAACCGAAGGGGTTCCGGGCGCCGCCGTCATGCCCGGCATGGGGGACGTGGCAGGCGCCGTCATCGTCGGGGACATCCCCATCTCGCTCGCGTCCATCGGCTCCATCGCTTCCATGGGCTCCATGGGCGCCATCGGTTTCATAGGCGGCATGGGCGCCATGGGCGCCATCGGCTTCGAGGGCGCCATTCCCATGTCGCCTCCCATCGAGGGAGCCGCGCCACCGGCAGGCATGGCACCCATACCTGGCATGCCGCCTCCCCCGCCGCCCCCCATCATCATTCCCATCATCTTTTGCATCTGCTGCATCATCGCCATCATCCCCGACATCTCCATCCCCGATCCGGCGGCAGCCGGCATCGCGGGCGCGGATGCAACTGCGGCCGCAGGCTGGGCATGCGTCGCGGCGCTCGACTCGAGCTTCGCGATGCGTTCACGCAGATCACGCAACTGTTCCAAGAGCGGCTTCTCGTCGCCGGGGGGGGCGGCGTTCGCGGTGCGGCCACCGAGAGCGACGACTCCCACGAGGAGTAGGAAGATGGGGACCAAGGCTCTGCCGACGCGGGGAAACTTGCGCATATCTGACTCCGTTGGCCGCTCGAATCGCGGCGTGCCGGTCAATCGCAATGCGCGTGCCACACACCGAAGCGTCATAGACTCCGACCAAGCGACACAGACCGCTGTCCACACGCGAACCGGCGCGTAACTGGTGTGTCGAATTCCTCACCCGCTGCGCATCGTCGCGCACCGACACGTCCCCGGCAAGTACCGGTCGGCGGCGCCCCGACAGGGTCGTCGCAACCCCCGGGACTCCGACTACCCTCATGCCTCGTGTTGGATCTTGGAAACATTCGCTTGATGCCGCCCTTCCAGCCCCCGGCGGGTCCATGACGGTGCGTCCTCGTAGAGGGCTCCACACGTTGACCGGTGACGTCCAGATTCACCGCGACTTTCACTCGCAGTTCCTTACGCAAGACCGTGACTTGACCGTCTACTTTCCGCCCGGCTATCGAAGGGGCGACACGAAGCGGTATCCGGTGCTGTACCTCCACGATGGCCAGAACCTCTTCGACGGCGCGACGGCGTTCAAACCGGGCCGCGAATGGCGAGTGGACGAGACCACCGAACGCCTGATCAACGCCGACGAGATCGAACCGCTCATCGTCGTCGGAATCTCCAACACCGGCGTCGATCGCGTGAAGGAGTACACGCCAACGCTTGACGACCGGCTGGGAAGCGGCGGACGCGCCGATCTGTACGGCCGGATGCTCGTGGAGGAGCTGAAGCCGTTCATCGACTCCAGCTGCCGGACACGTGAAGGAAACGAGAATACGGGGCTCGGCGGTTCGTCGCTCGGGGGGCTTGTCTCCCTGTATCTCGGGCTGAGATACCCGGACGTGTTCGGCAAGCTCGCGATCATCTCTCCGTCCGCCTGGTGGGACTATCGCACGATCATCCACAATGTCGCGTCGCTGGCTTCCAAACCGAATCTTCGCATCTGGCTCGACGTCGGTACCGCAGAGGGCGACGCGGTCAAGGAGCTCCGCGAGCTCCGCGACGCGCTCGTGGCCAAAGGATGGAAGCTGGACACGGACCTGAACTATTCAGAGGCGGCGGGCGCCACGCATGAGGAACGTGCCTGGGCGAAGCGGGTCGAGCCGGTGCTTCGTTTCCTGTTCCCAGCGACGAAAAACGCGAACCTTGCGGAGTAGATGGGAGTCACCGCGGTCGCGGGCGATGGAAGTCGAGTTCGCGACCCTTCATGGGTCTCGTGCTTCGCCTCGGAATCTCGACCCGCCGGGTCCAACCGGAAGCGAGCGACGACGCGGGAGCACTGGGCGCTTCGGGTTTCCTGTCGCTGTTCAATCCATCTGCCGTTGCGTGACACCGTTGAACGATTGGGCAGGCACGACCGAATTCATGCACTACCGCCCTCGGATTGCGCAGCAGAACACGGGGATTCAAAGCCGCCGGTCCGCGGGCAGGGTCAAGGAAGTTGCCCGATCTGTCTAGCGGTGCGAACGTCGACGGCCGTACCCGCCGTACTGGCGGCCGCCTCCGAACGAAAAGCCGACGGAGAACGACGGCCGTGAGTAGTACGGCGAATAGGATCGCGAGTAACCATAATGGGCGTACGTGGGGCGGTACGTGTAGGTCGGATAGTAGGAGTACTGGGGATACACCCAGCACCCGCAGGCCGGGTCCCAGTACGCGCGACCGCTCGCGTGGGTGCTGCCACCGTACAAATGGTTGGCCTTGGCCGTCGGAGGGGAGGCGACCGCAAGGACGGCCATCGTGAACAGAGCGAGCCCAAACATCATCATGCGCTTCATGGTGGTTCCTTTCTCGGAACGACGACTTCGTGAGAACGTGCGAGGGCGCGTGGTGAGTTGCCAGTGCCCACGACGCGGCGCCACGGAACGGAGCGATCACGCACCGCCCCGCGGCGTGATCGGTCTACTTCAGCGCGGGAGCGGGACCAGAAACAGGGGCCGGTGCGCTCCCCCCGCAATGCGAACAGCCTTCGCTTCCTTCCTCGTCTCGCCCGCAGCACGCGGCCTTGGCGACGGGATGCGCGCTTCGGAAGGCCTCCACCGCCTTGAATTTCGCGAGTGTCTCACCGAACGCCGACTTCTCCGGCTCGGCTTTCGCGCCGTCCAGCGCTTCCTGCTCGATCTTCACCGCCTCCTCGGTCTGTCCCGTCGCGAACAGCAGATTCGCCAGGGTGTCGAGCGTCGAGGGGTCCCGCATCGATTTCTCGACAGCCGTCCTCGCCCAGCCGACGGCGGCCTTCAAGTTCATGTTCCGTTCGAAGCAGGTCCAAGCGATCTCGTTCAGCGCCTGCGGATCGTCGCTCGCGACTTCGGCCCGACGCGTGAGCGCCGTCGCGGCTGCCTGAAGATGAGCTTCAGCGATCACGGCGTCCGCGAACGCCGAAACTTTCGCGTTCTTGCAGCTTTTCTGCGTCTTCGATAGGAATGCCAGGGCCGCGTCGGCATCGCCGACGGGAATCATCGCCTGGAGGGCCTCCATCGCGCAGTCGGTGTCGCCGAATTCCGTGAGCACGCGATTGCATGCCGCGTCGGCGCGTTTCGGGTCGTTCGCGTTGCGCGCGGCTCTTGCGAGCGATATGCAAGCCTCGGCCTCGAACGCGTGATCCTTGCCCTTCGCCTTCTCGACCACCTTCTCGAGCAGGACCACGGCGTCGGCTGGCGCCGTCACGTCCAGTTTCCTCGCGAGAACCATGGCCGCCGCCAAGTCGTCCGGCGCCGCCGCGACCCTCTGCTTCAACGCGGGAAGCGTCTCCTTCCCCTTCAAGATTCGCTCGATCTCCTTCGTGAACGCATCGGACTCGCGGAATCCCTCGATGCGGTCGATCTCGCTTCCGCCGGCGTCCACGATCACGAGCGTCGGGAATCCGCGCACGCGGAACCGTTCGGCCAGTTCCTTTCCCAGGCCCTTCTCTGCGTCGTAGCTGACGTTGACGAACCCCTTCATGAGCTCGCCCACGGAGGGCTTGGCGAAGACGTCGGTCTCCAGCTTCCGGCACCAGCTGCACCACGACACCTGGAAGTCGATGAAGACCGGCTTCCCGTCCTTCTTCGCCCGCGCCAGCACGTCGGCGAAGGCCGGCGCACCTTCCATGAACGCTACGTGACATGGCCGCCCTGCTTGCCCTGCTCGCCTTCACCGTCGGTTGCAAGGACGACGCCAACAAGGCCGGCACGCCCGCGAAAGCGCCCGAGGCCCATGCCCACGTGCACGGTCCTCACGACGGCGAGATCCTCGGGTTGGGCGAGAAAGAGTGGCACCTCGAGATGATCCACGACGGAATCGGAGGCAATCTGACGGTCTACGTGCTCGGCAAGGACCTGAAGACGCCCGTCGCCATCGAGGCCCCGACGATCATCGTCCAGTGGAAGAACGAGCAGAGAGAATTCAAGTTGGTCCCCCTGGCCGATGCACCCGGCGGCAAGTCGGACGCGTGGAAGGGAAGCAATCCCGCTCTCGCCGC
>JANNRO010000393.1:0-5886 GCA_031401505.1 Planctomycetia bacterium | reverse complement strand
TCAGGTCGTCGGTCGTCACCTGCGGTACGTCCGCACAGACGACGACCACGTCACCCCGGAAGTCGGGAATCGCGGTCAATGCGACGCGCATCGCGTGACCCGTGCCGTTCTGAGGCTCCTGGATCGCGACCTTGGCTGCGGGCCAGCGCGCCTCGAGCCACGCGATCACGGCATCGCGACCGTGGCCGACCACGACGACGCTCTCGCGCGGATGAAGCGGCGCAACGGCTCGGCGCACGTGCGCGAGGAGGGGCTCGCCGAGACACTCGACGAGCGCCTTCGGCGAGGCGCCGGGCAGGCGGGTGCCTCGGCCGGCCGCCAGCACCACCACGGCGATGGGCCGGGGCGTGTTCGACGTGGTCATGATCGGGTGCGACTCCGAAACGACGTCAGTTGGAGTCGGTGTCGCGGCCGCGAACGGCGAGGAGCAGGAGCGCCAGGCCCGCGAAGATGCCGGGGCCCTTCTTGAAGATCGTGTCGAACCAGCCGCCGGGGAGGGTCTCCCTCCACCACTTCTCGTAGGTCTCCCACTGTCCCTCGGTCATGAAGACGTTCGGGCCATAGAGGGCGAGTGCCAATCCGCCGAGCAGGAACGCGAGAATTCGACCCATGGGGAAACCTCCGGGCCCTTCATTCTGCCCGGGACTCGTGGCGCCCGGTAGTCGAGGTCGCTCCACCCGGCGATCGGCCTCCCGGAGTTGCCCGGCGTGGATTCGAACCACGACGACCTCGCGCGGCGTCACGAGACGGCCGCTTGTGATCGTTCTCGGCGCCGCATCGCGCAGGATCGTGCCCCCCGACCTCTTGACCAGAGTTTGGGGGAACACGAGTTCCTGGTCGTTCGGCACGCTCGCATCGGGACCGATTCGAGCGATTGGAACGCTCTCCCGGTCATCGATCGCCCCCTGCACGGCCGCGACCGCATCCAGGACCGCCTGGTGGAGCGGTACCGGAGAATCGGACCCATCGCTGCTCGACTTGCGCCGAGGGTACGGGACGCGGCCTCCCCGTTACGGCCGTGCGGCTCCGCGATCGATCCGATGCTCTCGCGATCCGCAGGATCGACATGTCCGCTCGCGGTCCTGTGCGTCGTCATCGTCTCGCGAGGGAATCGCCCGCCGGGCACGTATCAATCTCGAGAGCGGCCGACCGTCGACGCCGCTTATGCGTTCGTCGTCCGATTTCGAGCGTTCTTCGAGCATGAACCCGCGAATCGAGAGCGCGCCGGCGCCTTCGTGATCCGTTCTACAGCGACCGAGTCCAGCGCCGAAATCTCGGCGCCGGAGAAGGCCCCGCCGGTGAGTTCGAGGAGCTGGTTGGCCTTGCCCATGATGAACTCGCGCGGCGCGACGCCGGGGGTCTTCCCCTTGGCCATCGTCTTCCACAGATCGGGCTTCACGTGCTTCGTCGCCAGATCGAGCTCGTTCAACGCGAATTGCAGAACGTGGAGCGTGAACTCGAAGAGACGTGCGTCCGCGAGGCGTCGTCGAACGAGGTCGTTGTCGGGGTCCTTCGCCGCGGAAAGCGCCGTCTCCAGCAGCGTGCGGGCGGTTGAGACCTGCGGCGTCACGCGCTGGATCGCCCTGCGAAGGGACTTCCAATCCGAAGAGTGCTCCCACGTAATCTGGAAGTCGGAGCTGCCGCAGACATCGTCGATCGAACGTTCGGTCTTCAGGACCTTGTCGAGCGGCGGCGAATGATTCACGATCCCCTCGGCCGGGAGCAGCGCGTGCCATGCGCCGATCGGCGCGGCCGCGAGCGGGTCCGTCGTGATCTCGGGGAGGATCCGCTCCCGTGATTGAAGGTCGGGACCGAACGAATTGCAGCGTCCGTAGTCATAGGTGACGCGCGTGCGTCCGCCGGGGTTCTACGACACAAGGGGCAGCGCCACGCGGCCGCGGTGCGGTCCCTATCGAACAAGTGGGCGAAAATCCTCTGGGCCGTGCGCTTACGAAGGAAGACCTGCGAGACCTGCCACGTACGCCGCATCGACAAGAACGACGTCCCGCGGGCCAACGCCCTTCCCAAGGAGAAGGCGGCATGAAACGCTTGACGGAGGTTCAGAAGCCCCCCCCCGAGGCGGACTTCCGAGGTCAGGGCACGGTCACCATGTTGGACTGGAACGAGACCTGTCCGTTCCGCGCCAGCATCCGCCCGTCGGCCGTTGCGCCCGTGTTGAGAGTGATGCTGGTAAGCGCCAGGATCGTTCCGACGAACTGCACTCCGGTTTCGAGCGTGGCAGAACTGCCTACCTGCCAGATGACGTTGCAGGGGCGGACGCCCTGAAGCAGGATTTGGCGGCCCGACGCGACCGTAAGCGACGACACCATCTGGAAGATGAATACGTCGTCCGCGCCACCCACGAGGATGAGGTCGGCACGCTCCACCGACAAGGCCGACGAAGACGTGTAGACACCCGCGGTGAGAATCTCCCCACCGATGTCGCCGATGCGGGTCGCGGTGCTGGGCACCGCTACGGCGTCGTTGTACGCCGTGATGAGATCGTTCTGGGCCTGTACGGCCGCGGCGTCGGCGATGTGCGTCACTCCGGTGACGATCGGAGCTCCCGTGACGGCACTGCCCGGGCTCAACCCGAGGTCGCCGTCGAGCGTCGTCGGACCGGTGTTCGTGATCGTGGAGCCGGCCAGCACGGCATACGACACCGCCGTGCCGAAGTCGATCTGGGGCACGCACGGACCCGGAGCCGCCGGCGGCAGACAATTGACGCCGGTCGTCGTGAACCTCGATGTGAACGACGCCACCGGCTGCCCGCAAATGTTCTCCACGGCTCCACCCGAAATCGCCACGTCGTACAAGGTGCAGGGCAGGAGAGCGGTCACGGGGGTGAAGCAGACTTCGAGTCCGGACGCGCTGAACTGGAAGGTGCCGGTGACGGTCGAGGGCCCCGGCCCGACGACCACGAACGTAAGTGCGTTCACCGAACTCGCCCGGATGGGGGTACTGAAGGTGACGCAAATCTGCGTGCCGGGCACGACATCGATCTGTCCGTCGACCGGGTCGATGGAACGGACGACGGGCGAAGGCGGGCATCCGGTGATGTCGCCGCTGTCGCCGCCACACCCGCAGGACGGCAGACACGGGAGAATGGTGAGTACGGCGACGGCGGCGAGCGTGCGACGATTCATGAGGGCCCTCGGCAAGGAAGGGGGACTCTCGCGGGAGTTCCCCCTGACCGAGTTTGATGCCGACGGACTTCGGAAGGCCGCAGCGGACCCGCCCGTCGCCCCGGCCACACCGTGAACGACAAGCTCAGCCCGTTCCGCGATCTCGGCGGTACACTCCAAAGGGAGGGCCATCATGTTCCGCAAGACTCTGGTCGCCGGGCTGGTCGCAGGCGTTGCGGTGATGGGTCAGGGGTGCTCGAGCGGACGCCAGACGTCCATTCGACCGCCCCCATCGGGGTCCGCGTCGGACGACGGGCTGGCGCCGGCGACGAAAGCGTCGACATTCGCGCCGATAGCGGTTCCGGAGGTTCCCCCCCCCCCACCGGTTCGCGTCGCGCCTCCGTGTGCGGCGACTCCCGATCCGTGCTCGACCGGGTGCATCGTTCCCTGCGACCCGTGTCGGCCTCGCTGGCATGCGAGAGCTGTGGGCGGGTTCGCGTACTGGATGGGAGAAGACTCCGGCGAGGAGTGCGCGTACTTCGGCGCAGATCTCGGCCGCAAGTTCTGCAATTCGTGCTGGTCGGTGGACGCGTTCTGGCGCACCCAGTCCGCACAATTCCCGCGCGACCCTTCGGGCGAGGACGGCGGCACGTGGAATCACGTCGGCGTAAAGGCGAGTCACGAGCGCTCGCTCGGCGGCGGACGCTGGTTCGCGTGGGCCGGTGCGGGCCCCGAGTACTTCTGGACCAGCGACTACGTCAACGACGACAGCGGCCTGGGCGTGTTCGCCGAGGCGGGGATCGGCTACATCGTGAACCGAAACTGGCGGATCCGCGCCGGAGTGGACGTGCACGGAATGAACACGGATGCCGGACGCAGGTCGATCGCCGACGACGGCGACTCGCGCTGGCTCTGGGTCGTATCCCCGGTCATCGGGCTGGAGTTCGACTTCTAGACGACCGGGGCGTTCGCGCGATCATCCGGACGTCCCGGTCGACAGTGCCGGGCGAACGGAACGCAGACCTCGAGCAAGGCCTCGGGGAGGCTCTCGAGGGCCTCTCCCTGGCACTCCCGCGTGGGGCACGCCTGGATTCATCGGCGGCGCTGCAGGTGCGCGCTGTGGCAGGACAGCGTGAGGCCCGGCTCCTCGAGGCCGCGTCCGACGGCGGTGCACATCGTCCCTTCCGGCAAAGCGACGGTGACGACGCCGGGCGCGGCGCGCGCGTCGCTGGCGCCAATCTGGAAGCTTGCCTCGCGCGCACGCGCCCGCAGCCGACGCGACAGCTGCGCGACTTGCGTGTAACGCCCGGCTAATCGGTCCCGAGAAGCGCCACCCGAAGCGCGTGGGGAAGACTGGAGCAGGTCGTAACGGCGGGGCGCAATTCAATCTCGGGTTCAGCTATCATAGTGGTCTTGGCACCGCGAAGGACCCGGTCGTGGCCGTGTCGTGGTACTGCGAGGCGGCCGAGCAGGGATACCCGCGCTCTCCGGCGCCCACAGCGAATTGGTTCGTTGCTAGGCGGGTGGGCGCCTGTCGGGTGCTCGTGCACTTGCGTGGACCGACGTATGCGAAGTGGGCGGGTCCAAGTCGGTGACCGTCGTCAACCGAGCGGTGGACGACGCCGCGAGCCGAGTACGGGCGCCGAAGCCGCACCTCGAGCGGCCCCGATGCGGCCCGGCTCGCGGCGTCGGGTGAACGAAAATCCGTCCGGGGGGATGACCGGCCGAATCGGCGCCTCCGCCAGCGCCGCACGCGCCTCCAGACTCTGTCCTCGCGCGCCGCGACGAGCGGCGTCCGGAGACGTGCCCGTCGACCGTGTTCGCGCACCGCACGCGGCAGGTCGGCCCGTTCAACGCCCCAATCGCTCCCGATGCCTTACGCCAGCGCAATTCCCCACCGCCCACGAACTCGGGGGACGGGCGCCGCGAGTCTCGCGGACATCGTATCCCCCCGGTGATCACTCGACCGGCGTCACGGGATCTGCGCGCCTTGACGGGGGGCTCGCGCACGCCTTCCGCGTCGGAGTAGGCTTCCCTTGCCCGAACGTCCGGGCTTGGGGGCGCCATCATTCCCGACACAGGCGGCCTGGTCCCGGTCTCTCGGTACTTCACATCGGTATGCTGCCAGGCGACGTCGTCGGCCCGTCATGGACCGATCGACCTACGACGATCCCTGCCAAGGTGAAGCCGCTCCGACACCCTAGGATTGCGCTCCTGAGCCGAAACTGGACGCAAGCCCTCTACGTTGAAATCCCGGTTGTCGACCGAAGGTGCCGCGATCTCCATACGCGCTCGTCCCTTGCCACGCCTCGTCGCGAACCGGACGATCCCGATCTGTGAGTGGCGGCAGCGCGGCGCCCATCGCCATACGAAACTCTGACGATGGTGCTACTTGCCGTATCGCGCGACGAAGATCTGGTTGCTGCCAGATCCTGCCGAGCCCGCGACCACGATCCCGTCCGCGGCCTCCGCCGCGGCCTGCGCCCACCAGCCGGCGGGCAGCAGCGCCGCGTATCCGCCCGCGCCGAACGAGCCGTCGAGCGAACCGTCGCCTGCGAGCCGCCCGACACGTCCGTAGGCGGTCGAACCGACATAGGCCTGTCCACAGAATACGACGCGGGTGTCTGCTTGGAGAGCGACGTTCGAACTCGAGCCGATGAAGCCGGCCAGCCCGTCTCCGTCGAAGGTCGAGTCGAGCGCGCCGTTCGCGAGATATCGAGCGGCCCTCCCGTCCGACGGCGCGATGCCGCCCACCGCGACG
>JANNRO010000392.1:0-2609 GCA_031401505.1 Planctomycetia bacterium | reverse complement strand
GACCGAAGCGAGGCCGAAGAGCACAGGCCGAAACGCCCGAGGCGGGTTCCTATCCCTTCGCAGGGCGTTTCGGCCGAGCAATTCGGCCGTAGCGAGAGGATCGTCGGGCGTAGCAGAGCGCTTCTCCGACAGGCTCCTAGCAAGCCGTCGGGTCGGGGCCATCCCGCGGTATCCTCGGCCGATCGTGCGGCTTCGACCCATCGTCCGTTTCGTCGCTCGGGCGACATGGCCTCTCGTGCTGGCGCTCGTTTGCGCGGGCGGTTTGGCTTCGTGCAGCAGCATCGAGCGCGCGCGTGACTCGCTGCCTGGTTGGGCCGGCGGGCGCGACGATTCGTCGACGGGGCCCGCGTCCGCAACGCCGCCGTCGGCTTGCGCACCCCCGTCGGCGTGCGCCCCTCCTCTGCCCGCTCCGCCGCCGATGGACGTCGAGCCGCCCGTCGATTCGAGGCGGCTCTACGCCGACGAGTCCGAGGGTCGAGCACCGGTTCCGGCTCCGTGCGGACCGCCGCCCGGCGCGGTCACGTGGCCGCCACCGAAATCGGTCGCGCCGGCACCCGGGGCGGACGTCACCGCGGGATCGAGCGGGCTCTCGACCGAGGTCACCGGCGTCGCCAATCCGAGGGCCTGGAGCCTGATCGTCATCCATCACTCGGCGAGCAAGATCGGCGGCGCCGCGCGCTTCGACGAATGGCATCGCGCGAAGGGATGGGAGGGCGTCGGCTACGACTTCGTCATCGGCAACGGCACCGACACCGCCGACGGACTCATCGAGACCACGTTCCGCTGGAAGGAACAGAAGGATGGCGCCCACGTGACGGGCTGGAACGAGATGGCGATCGGCATTTGTCTCGTCGGCAACTTCGAGGAGACCGATCCGACGCCGGCGCAGATGGACTCGCTGCGGATGCTCGTGCGGTATCTGCGGGGGCGCTTCGGCGTCCCGCGCGAACGCGTGCTCGGCCATCAACAGTTGAACGCGACCGCCTGCCCCGGGAAGCGGTTTTCCGTGCGCGCCGTCGCCGCCGCCACCGACCCGTCGCCCGCGGGCGCGCGCGGGCCGTGAGCGAGCCGTCCGCCTCCGAGATCGCGGCCGCCGTTCGAACGCTCGGCGAGCACGCGACGCGGCTCGGGGTCGGCCCGTTCGACGCCGACACCCTCGCGGCCTACGTCGCGGCGGTCGTGGACGAGAACGAGCGGATCAACCTGACCGGTGCCAAGGCCCTCGGCACGGCGGTCGAGATCCTCGCCGTCGACGCCCTGCCGCTCGCGACCGCCTTCAGGGAGCGCCCGGCGCCGCGGACGATCGTCGACCTCGGAACCGGCAACGGGCTCCCCGGCGTCGTCGCGGCACTCTTCTGGCCACACGCCGCGACGATCCTCGTCGAGCGTCGTGAGAAGAAGGCCCGCGCCGTCGAGCGTTGCCTCGCGCGGGTCGGGCTCGCGCGGATTCGCGTTCTCGCCGTCGACGGGCGCGAACTGTCGAACGAACGTCCCGACCTCGTGCACGCGGTCGATCTCGTCACGATCCGCGCCGTCGGAGACCTGGCTCCGACGACGAGGGAAGCGGCGCCCTGGCTCGCGAAGTGCGGCCGGATCGTCCATTGGAAGGCGGGGGCCCTCGACGCCGCGGAGCGGGCGGCGGGCGACGAGGCGGCGCGGGCGGCACGACTCCTTCGGGTTCCGGACGTCGAATTCACGCTTCCATCGGGGGCCGCCCGCCGGCTCGTCACGTATGCCTCGGCGTAGCGGGCGTCGCGTCCTTGCGACCCGTTTGCGTGGACCTCGCCGCACGTTCGCCGACGCACACGGGGCGGGCCTTGCGAGGCCGTGTGCCGGAGGTCATGCTGGCAAGGCACATCATGACGACCCGCAAGCCGAAGTCACCCCGCCCCGAGGATCTGAACGCCGCGCTCGCGAAGAAGAAGGGGCCCGTCTCCCGATTCATGGCGCGGAGCTATCGGCATTTCAACGCCGCGGCGCTGCTCGACGCCGCGAAGGGATTCGAGACGCATCTCGACCACGGCGGGAAGATGATCGTGACGCTCGCAGGCGCGATGTCCACGGCGGAGCTCGGAATCTCGCTCGCGGAGATGATCCGGCGAGACAAAGTCCACGGGATCGTCTGCACCGGCGCCAATCTCGAGGAAGACGTCTTCAACCTCGTGGCGCACGACCACTACGAGCGCGTTCCGGGATACCGGCATCTGACCGCCGACGACGAGCAGGCGCTCTTGAAGCGCCACATGAACCGCGTGACCGACACGTGCATCCCCGAGATGGAGGCGATGCGTCGCATCGAGACCGCCGTCCTCGAGGAATGGGTCGCGGCCGACAAGGCCGGTGAACGCTACTTCCCGCACGAGTTCTTCTATCGCGTGCTGCGCAGCGGCAAGCTCACCAAGTACCATCAGATCGATCCGAAGGATTCGTGGATGATGGCGGCGTGCGAGAAGAACCTGCCGATCATCGTCCCGGGATGGGATGACTCAACCCTTGGGAACATGTACGCGGGCCATTGCATCAGCGGGGACGTCACCAACGTCCACACCGTGCGTACCGGCATCGAATACATGATGGTACTCGCCGACTGGTACACCAAGAATTCTGGC
>JANNRO010000391.1:0-10094 GCA_031401505.1 Planctomycetia bacterium | reverse complement strand
GCCGAATCCGGTGCCGCGTCGCGAAAGCGTGCCGCGACGCGAATCGGTCCACGCCGGGCCCGCGATGTCGAGGTGCGCCCACGGAACTTCGCCGACGAATTTTGCGAGGAAGACCGAGGCGGTCAGCGCGCCCGCCTCGCGGCCACCCGAGTTCTTGACGTCGGCGTAGATGCTCTTGATCTGCTCGCGATAGCGCTCGCGCAGCGGCATGCGCCACACGTGATCGCCCGAGAGTTCGCCGGCCGTCTCGAGGCGCTTGGCGAGCTTGTCGTTGTTCGACATCAACCCTGCACACGCGCTACCGAGCGCCACGACGCAGGCCCCGGTCAACGTCGCCATGTCGACGACGGCTTTCGGCTTGGGGTCGAGCTTCGACGTCGCATAGACGAGCGCGTCGGCCAGGATCAGTCGACCCTCCGCGTCGGTATTGACGATCTCGATCGTCGTGCCGTTGGACGCCTTCAGGATGTCGCCCGGCTTGTAGGCCGCGGCATCGGGCATGTTCTCGGACGCGGGCACGAGTCCGACGACCCGGATCGGCAACGCGAGGCGTGCGACGGCCTGCAGCACGCCGAGCACCGCGGCACCGCCGCACATGTCGAACTTCATGTCTTCCATCTTGTCGGCGGGCTTGATCGAGATGCCGCCGCTGTCGAACGTCAGGCCCTTTCCGACGACGGCCACCGTGTCGACCTTCTTCGCGTTCGCGGGCTCATACGTCAGCATGATGAGCTTCGGAGGCTGTACCGAGCCCTGCGCGACGCCGAGCAACGAGCCCATGCCCATCGCCGCCATCTCGTCGCGCTCGAAGACCTTCAACTTCAACTTGTAGGTGTCGGCGATCTCCTTCGCCTTCGCCGCGAGAAACGTCGGCGTCGCGACGTTGCCCGGCTCGTTGCCCAGATCACGCACTAGGAGAACCGAGTCGGCGAGGATCGTGCCCTCGTCGAGTCCCTTCTGCGCCGCCGCCTCGTCGGCCTTCGACACGAGGATCGCCGCCTTCGTGACGGCCTTCTTCGTCTTGTCCTTCTTGTAGGTTTCGAAGACGTACAGGCCCAGGCGGATGCCCTCGACGATCGTCTCGGTCGCCGCCGCGGGCGCGAGCACGCCGGTCTTGCCCTCGGGGAGCACCAATGTGAACGAGTCCGCGCCCGCGTCCCGCGCGGCACGTGCGGCCTCGGCCGCGGCCGTGCGCAAGACGTCCCCGTCGAGCGACTTCGCCTCACCGAGGCCCACGACGACGAGCGTCTCGACGCGCGCTCCCTTCTCGCCGTGGAGCACCGCCGTCTGGCCCGCGGCCCCTGTGAAAACGTCGCGCCCACCGAGCGTTGTGTACGCCCCGACGAACTCCTTGCCCACGGCCTTGACGTCGGCCGCGACGTCCGCCCCCTTGGCCACGAGCAGAACGACCGCGCGATCTTGGACGCGGGCGAGTGGGGTCGAGTCGACGCGGATATCCATGCGAAGGCGGCTCCCGAGCGAGGACGAGAGGTCGAATGTAGGGCGCCACGGGGGCGGTCCCAAGGATCCACGGGCAGCCGGACCGACGGTTTCCGGGAATCCCCGGAATCGGACGCCGTTCCCGTCCAAAATTCAGGACTAAAGTCCCTATCAGGGGCCGGGCCTCCGAGATCTCCCCGGTCCCAGCCGGCCCGATGGACCGTCGGGGCCCGAGTCCGACGCCCGAGTCCGACGCTCAAGTCACGCCCGCGGGGAGGGCTCCTTCACGTAGCCCAATTCTCGAACGATCTCAAGCACCTCGCTCCACGTCGGAAACGAGCGGCCGGTGTCGGTCTTGAACCGATTGACCGCCGCGATGAACTCCAGCGTCTCGTCGTCGAGGTCGTAGTTCCCTGCACGCTTGGCGGGATCACGCCGGTCGACCTGCGTTCGGCGGTCGCCGCCGGCCCGCCGATCGACGGGAACGGTGATCTGCCGCTTGCGCCGGTCCTCGGTCGCGCGACGATCGCTTCGGTCGCGGCGGTCTACGGAGGGCGTCGGAACTCCGGCGCCGATGGGTGGCGCGGAATCGTCGTGCGGGGGCGAATCGCTGGCGTGCATGGGGTCCCTTCCGGGATCGAATCGCGTCACTTGGGATCGAGCACCACGTCCACCGACGCGGTCGCTCCCTCGGCGACGTCGACCGTCGTCTCGGAGACGCGGCCGTCCTCCATTGTGACACGCACGACGACCGTTCCGGGTGCAACCGGAACCGTGCCCGTCGCCAGAGCGCCCGAGAGCACCGGAACGCCGTCGCCCTGGACGATCGAAAACGAGCGAATCGACCCTTCGGCGGGCGATCGCCCCTCGAGATCCTTGATCGAGAGGATCTTGAGCAACCCCGCCTTGCGAAGCGTCAGCGTCGAGACGGGCGTCATGCGCTCGGCGCCGACGTCGAAGGGCTCGGTCGCACCCGCGACGTAGCCCTGTGCGCGCACCGCGATGCGATAGCGCCCGGACGTGAGGCCCTCCGCTTCGAGCACGCCCCCCCTCGAGACGATGAGCCCGGCCCGCTGGAACATGCCGTCGCCGGTGACCAGTTCGACTTCGCCGGTCACGGGATCGATCGGCGCTCCGTTCGAACTCGCGACCGTCAGTCGGAATCCTCCGCCGGAGCGAAGCGTCAACTCAGCCGTCGAGCCGGCCCCGGCCGTCACTTCGATGCGCACCGGGGACGCGACGAGCCGACCCGACGACATCGAGAGGTCGTAGGTGCCGGGCTCGACCTTCTCGAGGGAGAACATCCCCCCGCGGACCGCGAGATGCTCGCGCCGTCCGACCGGGTCCGACCCGGCGACCTTCGTCACGACCTTCAAGAGCCGCACGTCGGCCACGAAATCCTTCTTGTCGGAGTCGCCGACGATCACGGTCGCGTCGATCCATCCGCCGCGGGGGATCACGTACCGCTGGTCGGACGCCTCGGGGATCGGCTGGAAGACCTTCGACTCGAACGCCGGATGCCGCATCGTGAGCACATAGGGGCCGTACGAGAGGCCCGCGATGCGGAACTTGCCCTGGCGATCGGTCTTCGCGTTGCGGGTACGGGTCCGATACCAGTGGTGCTGCGAGTACTGGGCGACGTGTTCGAGCGCGATCGTGACCTCGTCGAAGGGGACGTCCTTGTCGTCGACGATCGTGCCGGAGATCTCCTTGCCCTTCGAGAGTTCGAACGTTCGCTCGACGGTCTCGCCCGGCGGCACGACCGTGCGCAGCTTGCGCGTCTTCACCTTCGCGGTCGGGTCGGTGCCCGGATTGTCTTGTTCGAGGGCCACCTCCGGGTCGCCGTCGGTCCACGCGTACTCGCGATGGTCGATGATGAACTCGAGTTGCACCTTGTTCATGAGCGGACCGAGGCGGAACATTCCCCGCCCGTCCGTGATCACGTGCAGCGCTTCGTCGTTTTCGCGAGGTTCGATGCCCCAGATTCTCGGCCCGAGTTCCTTGGTCATGAACTGCTGGAAGACCGCGAACGAGGTCGTCGGCGTGATCGCCGCCGTGCCGCGCCCGCCGTGATTGGCGATGTGCTGGAGGTAGATCGAGACGTCCGCTCCCGCGACCGGGGCTCGCGTCACCTGATCGATCACGGTCCCCACGACGAAGCCCGCCTTCTCGAGACGCAATTCGTGCCCGGGCCCGGGCTTCAACGGCACACCTCGGAGGTGCGACTTGATGGCCGGGCCGTGTCCGGGTTCGTATGCGAACAGCGCGACCACGCGCGACTCGCCCCCCGAGACGCGGAAGGCCCCCTTCGCGTCGGTCACGGTTTCCGCCGCGATGCGGAACGATCCGAACACGGGGATCTCTTCCGTCGTACCTGCTCCGGTCGCGTCTTCCGAGACGAGGGAGATCGTCTGGTTCTCGAACGTCGCGACGAGGAGGACGCGCGCGTTCGCGATGGGCGCGCCGCCCACGGCCTCGATCACGGTGCCCGAATACGTGCCGCCCTTCGTGGCCGTGTCGAACGCGCCGAGCTTGATCGACCGATCGACCGGGGCGGCCCTCTCGCCCGAGTCGGCGTCGGCCACGTACGGGAGCGGGGGACGCGTGCGCCGCTGCCAGAACAGCGCGGCGAGCGTGATGCCGACGACGGCGACGACGAGCAGCAGCCAGAGCGTGCGACGATTCACGAGGGACTCTCTCCCGCCGATCGGGCGGCGGACCGCAGCCAAAAGCCCACACAGTGTAGGGCCCGACGCGATCCGGTCGTCACGAAGATGAAACGATCGCCGCCTGGATGCGCCGCTACGCCTTCGCGGTGCGAGCGGCCGTGGGCAACTCGAGGGCCGCGAGGTCGAACGCTCCGCCGATCTCGACCCGGTACGAATCGGAGTCTTCGTGGTGCGTGCTGAACTCGATGATCTCGGTGTCTTCCAGGCCCGAGAAGCGGTGGACGGTTCCGGGCGCCACATGGCGATGATCGCCGGTCTCGAGGATCATCTCCTCGCCGCCGAGCTCGAGCATGAGTCGGCCCGAAATGACATAGAACACCTCGTCCTTGTTCTTGTGGTAGTGGAGCGAGCAGCGGTGCCCCTTCTTGAGCACCAGCTTCTTGCCGCAATAGTCCCTGTTGACGATCCAGTGTTCTTCGCCCCAGGTCTTCGGCACGACATGCGTCGGAGTGCTCATGGGACCCAGTGTAGCGCTCGCCGCGGGTCTGCCAACGTCGGCGGCGAAGGGGCGGCGCCCCTACTCGAACCCCGACGTCCGGATCAGTCGGTCGAGCACGTCGGGAAAGTCGATGCCCGCGACCGCCGCCGCTTTCGGGATCAGGCTGCGCGACGTCATGCCCGGCATCGTGTTCACCTCGAGCACGCTGAAACTCCCCGCTTCGTCGAGGATCATGTCGGTGCGGGACACGCCGCGAAGTCCGATCAACTCGTGGACCTTCAACGCGAGCGACCGACCGGCGGCCTCGACCCGAGCTTCGACGTCGGCCGGGCAGATCTCGAGCGCCCCGTCCGCATCGTACTTCTCGCGGTAGTCGAAGAACTTGGCCGACTTCGGTCGCATCTCGATCAGCGGGAGCGCGATCGGGCGCCCGCGCTCGCGGTCGTCGAGCACGCCGCCGGTGAACTCGCGTCCCTTGACGAAGGCTTCGACGAGCAGACGGTCGGTCGTGCGGGAGAGGTCGCCGAGCGCCAGTCCGACCTCCTGCGCGTCCTCGCAGACGCGGACCTCGAGGCTCGACCCCCCGAGCGGGTCCTTGACGACGAGCGGTCGACCGAATTGCGCGACGAGCTCGCCCGCGAGCGTTTGATGGCTGCGCGCGAGATCCTCGCGCCCGACGATGCGGAAGGGCGACGTGCGAATTCCGTGGAAGGAGAGAATCTCCTTCGTGTGGATCTTGTCGATCGCAATTGCGCTCGCCCGCACCCCGCTCCCGGCAAAGCGGATGCCCGCGGCCTCGAGGCAGGCCTGAATCGTCCCGTCTTCCCCGTAGCGACCATGGAGGATCGGCAAGGCGACGTCGGTCTTCCAGTCGACGAGTTCGGCGAGGCCCAGCCACGCGGCGACGGGGTCGCGCCAGCCGGCGTCGGCCGCCAGCGGGTCGAACGCGCGTCCCGGCTTGCCATTGCGTCCGCCGACCTCGACGGCCTTCGACGAGAGCCGCCATCGGCCCTCGCGCGTGATCAGCACCGGGCGCACCTCGTACTGCCGGCGATCGAGTGCGTCGACGACGTTGGCGCCGCCCTTCAACGAGACGTCATGCTCGCTGGACGGACCGCCGAAGAGCACCGCGACGCGAATTCGATCCATGGAGCCCGCCCGAAGAAAGGGCGGCATGGTACGGACGCCCCCCGACCGCAACGATCGGTCGGCGACGCTCCCAACCGAAGGGGTCGCCTATTCCGCGGCGTCTTCGAAGAGATTCACGAACGCGTCGCGGATCTTGCGACGGTCTTCGCGAATGAGCGTGTACGGCCCGACGATGCCGATCGTCATGCGGGCGCCGATGGGCGGCCGCATGCGGATCGCCGTCAGCCAGGTGCCGTCGGGGACGTACTGTGCGCAGACCGACTCGGTCTTCTTGCCGAGGATGGCCAAACGCTCGAAGAGATCGAACGCGAGCGACACGTGCGCCGCGACGCTGTCCATGTCGTGAGACGGCAAATCTCCCGTCGATGCGACGACGAGCCCCTGATCGTCCATCGCGATGACCGCGGTGGCCTTCGTGACGTCGCGCACGCGCTCGATGAGCGTCGCCCACGTGTGGCGCCTGCGAGGCCTCGCCGCGACGGTGGCGGGTGCGCCCGAGTCGTCATCCGACGTGGGGACGGGCCGTGCCTGGCGCGACGGTGCCGCCGGACTCGCCTCCGTCCGGGCCGGTCGCCCGAGGATGCGATCGAGCAGTCCGCGCCGCTCCGCTACTGAAGTCACCGTGCTCATGGGCCCGCCTGGGTTCGAGAAGCCCCGACCATCCCCTACCTTTCGACCGGGTGGCGACGCGGACTGAAATGCGGGCGGCCGACCGCCCATCGCGGCCACGGCCGGCGCGGGGCGTTCTCGCCACCGCGCCGCTCGAATCACCCATGGGAAGCGAGTCCGAGAGTCGGATCGCGGTCCCGTTGCCCGATCGGCCGGCCGACACGCCGATCAGCGGAATACGTATGCGGCGCCCGAGATGAGCGTGTTGTCGGCCCCGAGACCGCTGTTCACTCCCAACCCCTTGCTCGCCTCACCGGGGGCGCTGACCGCGACCGTGTCCTTCGCCACGGCCACGCCGAATCCGAATGAATCGGTGGCGTCGGTGTTGGATGCCTTGACGTAGTCCATCGCCCGCCACTTGAACTCCGAGCAGAGGAATACGTAGGCGGCTCCGCCATTGAATGCCGCATTCGACGCTTCGGCGGCTGCCCCGGGATTGATGCCGGTCGCGTTCCCGTCCTCGAAGAGGGCGCCGACGACGACCACGTTGCCGTCGATGTCGACGCTGAAGCCGAAACGATCGTCACCGCCCGAGTTGGACGCCTTCAAGTACGCTCGTTGCGCCCACGTGCCGTCGACTCGCAGGAACACGTACGCAGCTCCGGCGCTCGGCATGCTGTCATCCGCCTCGGCCACGGAGCCCGCATTGACTCCTGTCGCCGAACTCGACTCGAACGGCGCACCGGCGACGAACATGTCCCCCGAGATGGCCACGGACCACCCGAAGAGATCGGTGCCCGTCTTCCCGTTGCTCGACTTCACGTAGGCGTCCTGCACCCAGGTCGCGCCGGAGCGCGCGAAGACGTACACCGCGCCGACGGCGATACCCGAATTGTCGGCCTCGGCGGTGGCGCCCGGGTTGACTCCGTTGCTCTTGCTCTTTTCCCAAGGCGCCGCGACGAGCACGGTGTCCTTGCCGATGGCGACCGACAATCCGAAATGGTCGGCCGCGTCGGTGTTGGACGCTTTCATGTACGCCTGCTGGGACCAGGCCGACCCGCTGCGGACGAACACGTACGCCGCGCCCGCCCCCGCACGCGAGTTATCGGCTTCGTACGTCGTGCCCTTATTCACGCCGGTCGCCGAACTCGCTTCCGATACCGCGCCGACGACGATCGTGTCCTCGTATACGCCGACCGACGTCCCGAACTTGTCGCCGGCATCGGTGTTGGACGCCTTCAGATACGCCTGCTGAGTCCAAGTCCCGTAACTGCGGACGAACACGAACGCGGCGCCGGCCTTGGCCGCGTTGTTGTTGTCTTTGGTCGTCGAGTCGACGCCCGTCACGTCGCTCGCCTCTCCGCTCGCGCCGACGACGAGCGTGTCGCCGTCGATCGCGACGGCGCATCCGAAATAGTCATTCTTGTCGGGATAGGGTGCCTTGATGTAGGCCTCCTGCGTCCACGTCGTCCCGCTCCGGACGTAGACGTACACGGCGCCCGCCGCGTACATGGTGTCGTCCTTCTCGGCGTCGGCGCCGGGCTCGACGCCCCCGTACTGACTGGACTCGTACGGTGCCCCCACGACGAGCGTGTCGCCCGACAGCGCGACGGTCCCGTGCCCGTAGTCCGTGATGTTGTCCGTGTCGGAACCCTTGCCGCCGAAACCGTCGCGGTCACCCGTGTTCGAGGCCTTCACGTACGCCTCCTCGGTCGTCAAGCCGCCGCGCGTGACCGAGAGCACGTACGTTCTCACCCGACCGGTCTGCGCGTGGACCTGGATCACGATCGGCGTCGCGCCCCCGGCCACCGGAATCGGCGGCGAGAAGAACGTCGAGGTGGTCTCAACGCCGTTGACGTACAGCGTCGCGTTCGGGTCGGCGGGCGCGACCGACAGACTGACCGACTCCTGCAACATCGTCACCTGCGACGTATAGGCCAGGATGTTCGCGTCGAAGATCGGCGCGACCACGCCGGGGGTGACATAGAGCCGGGCGAGGTCGGCGTTGTCCGACGGCAACGGCGGTCCTCCGCCACCCGGTGGCAGCACCGTGCCGCCGTCCCCGCCGCCGGCGAACGTCCCGCCGCCGCTGCGACCACCACTCCCCCCGCATCCGAGCAGACCCCCGGGCAGGAGCGCGAGCAGGGCGACCTGGCGAAGCCACAAGTTGCGTGAGCGCACGGGATCTCCTGCGGAATGGCCTACCCCTCATGCTAACGCCACCATGGAGTCGGTGCATCTCCCCCTTGCGCGCGCGTCGTCGCTCGTCCGTCGAACGAGGGGCGGGACCCGCATCCGTCGGTCGGATTCCGGTCCCGTCCGACGATCAGCGGAAAACGTACACGGCACCGGCCGCGGGCACCGAGTCGTCGGCCCCCGCGCCGCTGTTCACGCCGACGCCGTTGCCCGCTTCGAACGGTGCCGAGACCACGACGGTGTCGTTCGAAACCGCGACACACGAGCCGAACCAATCGTACGCGTCGGTGTTGGACGCCTTCACGTACTGCGCTTGGCGCCACGTCGTTGCGGCGCGGAGAAAGACGTACGCCGCTCCGGCCTGCGGGTACGCGTCCGACGCTTGGGCCGCCGCGCTCGCCGCGAGCCCCGTCGCGAACCCCGCCTCATAGGGCGCTCCGACGGCCAGCACGTCGCCATCGATCCGGACGGCGAATCCGAAGTAGTCACCGGCGCCGGAGTTCGACGCCTTCACGTAGGCCTGCTGGACCCACGTGGCCTCACCCGGCTTCGCGTCGATGCGCACGAACACGAACGCGGCACCGGCGGTTGCGGCGCTGGTGTCGAGTTCTGCGAGCGTGCCGCCGTTGACGCCGGTCGCGGCGCTGCTCTCGGTCGGCGCCCCCACCGCGAGCGTGTCGCCCGAGATCGCGACGGAAAGTCCGAAATTCGTCGACGTGTTGGTGGACGTGCGGGGCTTCACGTAGGCGTCCTCGGCCCAATCGACCCCGGAGCGCTCGAACACGTAGACGGCGCCGACGGCGGGCCCGGAATTGTCGTCTTTCCCCGACTGACCCGGGATCAGGACGCCGGTCGATCGACTCGCTTCGCGCGGCGCCCCGACGGCGATCGTGTCGCCGGCGATCGAAACCGCGGCGCTGAAATTGTCGCCCGCGTCCGCATTGGAAGCCTTCAGGTACGCCTGCTGCGACCAATCCACGCCGGTGCGCAGGAAGACGTAGGCCGCCCCCGCCGTCGGGGCCGCGTTGGATGCTTCGGCCGCGCTACCTGGATTGACGCCGCGCGAGGCACCTCCTTCGTGCGGCGCACCGACGACGATGGTGTCGTCGAACACCGCGACCGACGAACCGAACAAGTCGCCGGCATCCGCGTTGGAGGCCTTCAGAACCGCCTGCTGCAACCAGGTCCCCGCGGATCGGACGAACACGAACGCGGCACCGGCCCCGCTCGCCTCTCCGGTCGCGCCCACGACGATCGTGTCGCCGTCGACGGCGACCGAGTAGCCGAACCGTTCGTCCTCGGCCGCGGTGGGCGGCTTCAGGTAGGCCTGCTGCGTCCACGTCGTGCCCGTGCGCGTGAACACGTAGACGGCGCCGGCGCGCGGCAGGCTGTCGTCCGCCTCCGCGTCGTCACCGGGATCGACGCCCGAGGCACCGCTCGACTCGAACCTGGCGCCCACGACGAGCGTGTTGCCCGAAATCGCGACCGCCCGGCCCCAGGCGTCGCTCCATGCGGTGCCGGCCCCGCCGCCG
>JANNRO010000390.1:0-5377 GCA_031401505.1 Planctomycetia bacterium | reverse complement strand
GTCGTCCTGCTTCGCGTACTCGCGGTCGTAGTCTTCGGTCGTGACGCGGATGCCGAGTTTCTGGGCCTCCTGGAGCACGACCATCCATTCGACCAGGAACTGGAAGACGCCCAGCGCGCTGCTGCCCTGCTCGAACCACTCGCTCTTGAGCCTCTCGACGAGCCGCGCTTCGAACTCCGCATCGGTCAGATCGCGGCCGCGTACGCGGGCCACGACCCCGGGAGGCAGGTTCACGGGCTTGGCCGCGATCGGCCCGATCGGGGCCGGCGTCGGCTTCTCGTCGGCGAGTGCCGGGCCCGCCCCGATCGAGGTCAACCCGACGAGGGCGAAGAGCGGAACGATGCGGCGGAATTGGGTGCGCAATCGGGCCTCAGGGTGGAACTACGGACACGGAGCGTAGGCGTCACCCCGGCCCGGTCAAGGACCCCGGCTCGGTCGTCTCGGCGACGAGTCCGTGACACGGCCTTGCTGCCATGTCCTACTTTCGACGCCGAGGCGTTCGACGCCCGGTCCTTCGACGTCGCATCGCTCGACGTCCGTCCCGTCCGGAGAACCGCATGCGCTCGCTCCCTCTTGCCGCGCTCGCGCTCGCCCTCGCGGCGACCGCCTGTCAGGGAACGGCCCGTGGACGGCGCACGACGCGGGACGACGCGGTCAAGGGCGACGTGGCGGTCGATGCCAACCCGCGCCGCGTGAACCCACCGATCGAGGCGAAACGGATCGATCCGGGCTGCATCGCGGGAACCGCGTCGTTCCGCGTGATCTGGGAGGCGCTCCATGTCGAGCGCCAGCAGGTGCTTTACCCCCGCTCGGGCAAGCCCGGCGTCCAGGGCATCACGTCGGCCCCCGAACTCGAGGTCGTGATCGTCAACTCCTCGTTTCAGGGGTCGCCCGAACAGGTGAAGGACAATCGGGAAAGGAAGCCCAAGGGCGGGCTCGCGAAGGTCAGCGACCGGGATATGCTCGATCTGGTCGACTCGTTCCGCGAGGCCGGCTTCTACGAGTACGCGAAGCCGACCAGCGGCATCGAGGGCCTCTTCGACAGCGAGCGTTCGCGTGGCCGCATCACGATCGAGCGCGACGGCGAGAGCGTGACGCTCCTCTCGCAACGCGGGCTCGGGCTCGCGGAACAGACGCGGGAGATTCCCGCCATCTATTCCGAAGCCAAGCGCGCGATCCAGGTCCTGCGCAACCGGTCGCGTCTGCTCGAGGTCTCCACCGCGCGCGTCAGCGGGACGGCGCCGCTCAAGCCCCCCGTCGAACCGCCGACGTCCGGCATGAATTCGCGCTGATCGGCCCGTGGCCTCCGTGCGCCCGACGTTCGCGGTCGTCATTCCCTCGCGCTACGCGAGCACGCGGCTGCCCGCGAAGGCTTTGCTGCGCGAGACGGGCAAGTATCTGGTCGAGCACGTCGTCGAGCGCGCGCGCCTTGCGCCCGGGGTGACGCGCGTGATCGTCGCGACCGATGACGACCGGATCGAGGCGGCGGTCCGCTCGTTCGGCGGCGACGTCGTCCGCACCGATCCCTCGCACGAGTCGGGCAGCGCCCGCTGCGCCGAGGTCGCGCGCACGTTGAGCGAGGACGTCATCGTCAACGTCCAGGGCGACGAGCCCGCGTTCGATCCGAACGACCTCACGCGCCTCGCCGAACTCGCCCGTCGACCGGGCGTCGACGTCGCGACGCTCTCGCATCGCATCGCGTCGCCGGCCGAGGCCGCCGCGTCGAGTCTCGTGAAGGTGGTCGTGCGCGCGGACGGTCGGGCGCTCTACTTCTCGCGGGCGCCGATCCCCTTCGATCGCGCGACGGGACTCGCGTCCGAACACGCGCTTGCCCACGTCGGGATCTACGCGTTCCCGCGCTCGCGGCTCCTCGAGTACGTGACCCTCCCGCCGAGCGCATTGGCGGAGGCCGAATCGCTCGAGCAGTTGCGCGCGCTCGATGCAGGGTGGACGATCGCCGTGCTCCCCGCGACGAATGCGCCCCTGGGCGTCGACACGCCGGAGGACTATCGACGGTTCGTCGCGCTCGTGAAGACGGGGCGCCTGCCCTGATCAGCGACCCGAGGGGGGCGGAGTCTTGAGGTCGGAGGCGGGGCCTACCGGCCCATCGGGCCGGGTGGGGGGAGGAGGGACCGCGCGCATCTCCATTCCAGGGGCCTTGAGATCGACGTAGGGCTGCTTCGGACGGGGCTGCTTCGTCGCCGGAACGTCGTCCTGCGTCAGGTAGATCGCGGTCGCGGTCGCGAGCACGACGAGCGGCAGAATGAGGCGGCGGCGGCGCATGGACGCAGCCTACCCGCGGGTGCAACTCCCGTCCCCCCGGGCGCTTAGAACCCTGACCCGGGTCGGGTCCGGCGCTTGTGCCGGGCTTCTCGCCCGCCAAGCGGGCGGGTATCGTCTGCATTTCCCGGGAGCAGCGGATGGCGAAGTTCATCTTCGTGACGGGTGGCGTGACGTCGAGCCTCGGAAAGGGGCTGACGAGCGCTTCGATCGGGCTCCTGCTCGAGGCGCATGGCTTCAAGGTCGCGCATCAGAAGCTCGATCCGTACATCAACGTCGACCCGGGCACGATGTCGCCGTATCAGCACGGCGAGGTCTACGTGACCGACGACGGGGCCGAGACCGACCTCGACCTCGGGCACTACGAGCGCTTCACCCACGCGCCGCTGACCAAGCACAGCAACTACACGACGGGAAAGATCTACCAGACGGTGATCTCGAGGGAGCGGCGCGGCGACTACCTCGGCAAGACCGTCCAGGTGATCCCGCACATCACCGACGAGATCAAGGCCGGTATCAAACGGGGCGTCGGCGACGCCGACGTGCTGATCTGCGAGATCGGCGGCACGGTCGGAGACATCGAGGGCCTTCCGTTCGTGGAGGCCATCCGCCAGTTGGCGCTCGAGGTGGGGCGCGAACACGTCGCGTTCGTCCACCTGACGTTGATTCCCTACCTGCGCGCGAGCGGGGAGCTGAAGACCAAGCCCAGTCAGCACTCGGTCCAGAAACTGCGCGAGATCGGCATCCAGCCCGACGTGCTCGTCTGCCGGACCGAGCACCCGCTCTCCGAGGAGATCAAGGCCAAGCTCTCGCTCTTCTGCAACGTGCAGGCGAAGGCCGTGATCGAGGAACAGGACGTCTCGGTCTCGATCTACGAGGTGCCGCAGATGCTCGAGCAGCAGGGGCTCGACCGTCTGCTGCTCGACCGGCTCGGGCTCGCGTCCACCCAGATCAAGCTCGACGACTACCTCTCGCTCCTCGATCGCATCCGCAATCCGCGGGGCCAGGTCGAGGTGGCGCTCGTCGGCAAGTACATCCAGCTGACCGACGCCTACAAGTCGGTCTACGAGTCGCTGACCCACGGCGGCTTCGCTTCGCAGGTGAAGGTGCGCGTGCGGCGCATTCAGGCGGAAGACGTGCGCCCCGACAACGTCAACGACCTCCTATCGGGGGTCCACGGGGTCGTCGTCCCGGGCGGATTCGGCTCACGCGGCATCGAGGGCAAGATCGAGGCCGTGCGATGGGCGCGTGAGAATCGGGTGCCCTTCCTGGGCCTTTGCCTCGGCATGCAGTGCGCGACGATCGAAATCGCGCGGCATCTGGCCGGGCTCGAGGGCGCGCACTCGACCGAGTTCGACCCCGACACGCCGCACCCCGTGATCGACCTGATGGCCGACCAGCAGGGCCTCGAGAAGGGCGGCACGATGCGGCTCGGCTCCTACCGATGCGCGCTGCGCTCGGGCACGCGTGCGCGGGCGGCCTACGGCGACGAGACGATTCACGAGCGCCATCGCCACCGCTACGAGTTCAACAACGTGTACCGCGCGCAACTCGAGGCGGCGGGCCTCGTCGTGGGGGGCACCAATCCCGAGCGGGATCTGGTCGAGATCATCGAACTGCGCGACCATCCGTGGTTCGTGGGGGTTCAGTTCCACCCCGAGTTCAAGAGCCGCCCGACGTCGGCGCACCCGCTGTTCCGCGAGTTCGTCTCGGCCGCTCTCGAGCATCAGGGGGCCGCGCCGACGACGATTCAGGCGAACGCGTAGGCGGAGTACCCCGTGGCGACCGACAAGGCCAAGGCATCGGAGGAGGACGGGCCCCGCAGGCAGACTCCGCCCGAGGCGTCGTTTCGGCTGCTCGTAGCCGGCTTCGCAGCGCAGGCACAGGTGGCACTCGGGCTCCACGAGAATCCGATCACGCACAAGACCGAGAAGGACCTGGCGATGGCGAAACATGCGATCGCCACGCTCGAGATCCTCGAGACCAAGACGAAGGGCAACCTCGACGCCGAAGAGGCGTCGTTCCTCTCGCAAGTGCTCTACGGGCTCCGGATGGCGTTCGTTCGACTGGGGAAGTGATCCGGCCGCGTCGATCTGCCGATCCCGCGGTCGGCGGATAGGCTCGGGTCTCCATGAATCGTGCCGCCGTCGTCGTCGGGTCGCTCCTCGGGATCGCCCTCTTGACCGCCTGTGACGCGTCGTCGTCGAAGGAGTCGCCCGTGAATCGGCCGCAGAGCCCCCCGTCGACTGCATCCTCGAAACTCGCGACGTTCGGCGGCGGATGTTTCTGGTGCGTCGAAGCGCTGTTCCAGCGCGTCGAGGGCGTCGAGGCCGTTGAATCGGGCTACTCCGGCGGCACGGTCGCGAATCCGACCTACGAGGACGTCTGTTCGGGGCGGACCGGGCACGCCGAGGTGGTGGAGGTTCGGTACGACTCGACGAAAGTCCGGTACGAGACGCTCCTCGAGATCTTCTGGAAGACTCACGACCCGACGACGCTCAACCGACAGGGGAACGATCAAGGCACCCAGTACCGGTCGGTCGTTTTCTTCCACGACGCCGACCAGCAGAAGATCGCCGAAGAGGTGAAGGCTTCGCTCGAGGCGGCCAACGCGTTCGACCGCCCGATCGTGACGCAGATCGTGCCGTTCGAGCGCTTCTGGAAGGCCGAGGACGAGCACCAGAGCTACTTCGAATTGAATCCCGACAATCGGTACTGTCAGGCCGTGATTCCGCCGAAGCTCGCCAAACTCGAGAAGGTCTTCAAGGACCGTCTGAAGAAGTGACCGGATTCAGACGGCGCCCTCGGAGGGGCGGCCGCGGTAGGCGTCGTACCACGCCCAGAACGAGTCTTCGACGCGCCGGGTTGCGGCCCACAGCGTCGCGTCGTTCGTTCGCTGCGTTTCGAGGCCGTAGGCGTTCAACGCGTCGCCGAATGCGCCTCGCCCCTCGAGGAAGCGAGGCACGCTCTCGCGCTTCAAGTCGTTGGGGGGCGGCATCACGAGCAGGCCCTTGCCCTCGCGCAGCACCTCGGGAAACATCGCCCGCGCGCCCGCCGCATCGCCGGCGTCACGCACCCGACCGAGCTTCGCGAGCAG
>JANNRO010000389.1:0-4791 GCA_031401505.1 Planctomycetia bacterium | reverse complement strand
CACTTCGATGCCTTGCGATCGAATTCGTACGCAGCCCCCTTGACGATCGAGAACGTCCGCCCCTCCGTCTCGAATTGGTTCCCTTCGAGGTCGGTCACGGGCGGAAGCGGGTCGTCGGCACGAGTGGCGACCACGGCCAGCGTCAACACGAGCACGGCGAGCACGACGGCGGCGAGTCGCATGTGAATCCTCGGCGGCCGGCGCTCAGTCCATCCCGAGTTGGAGCCGCGCGGACTCGGACAGGAGATGCTTGCCCCACGGCGGTTCCCAGACGAGGTCCACCTTCACGGTGGCGACTCCGGGGACGGCGCGCACCTTCTGCTCGACTTCGGGAGGCAAGGTGCCGGCGACCGGGCAGGCGGGCGAGGTCAACGTCATCTTGATGTCGATCGCGCCCTCGGGCGTCACGTCGAGCCCGTAGATCAGGCCCATGTCGTAGATGTTGACCGGAATCTCGGGATCGAAGATGCCCTGGAGCACCTCGACGATTTCCTCGCGCAAATCGGCGCGCGGTGCACCGAGCACGTCAGCGGCCGACGGCTTCGCCGCAGTCGCCGGCGGCGGATGGGGGATGGGCGGCGGGAAGGGGGCGTCTTCGCTCACGGGCTCTGTTCTACTCGGTCGTGGCGGGGGACGTCTGTCCCGACAGCGCCGCGCGCAGCGTATGCCACGCGAGCGTCGCGCACTTGACGCGCATCGGGAACTCGGAAACGCCCGAGAAGGCGGCGAGCTTGCCGAGGCGTTCTTCCTCGTCCTCGGTGGCGGGCGTGCCCGTCACGAGGTCGTGGAATCGGCCGAATAGCTCCTCGATCTCGGCGAGCGTCTTCCCGCGCACGGACTCGGTCATCAACGAGGTGGATGCCTGCGAGATCGCGCAGCCGTTCCCGATGAAACTGACGTCGGTCACGACGCCGTCCTTCACCGCGACGTACACCGTCGCCTTGTCGCCGCAAAGGGGGTTGTGGCCATCGGCCTTGGCCGAGGCGCCCGCGAGCACACGATGGTTGCGGGGCTTCCTGCCGTGATCGAGGATCAGTTCCTGATAGAGGTCGGTCGCGTCGCTCACGAGTCGAACATCCGGCGCACCCGCGCGAGACCCGCCACGAGCGCATCGAGATCTTCCTTCAGGTTGTAGGCCGCGAGCGACGCACGCGCCGTCGCGGGCACGCCGTAGCGGTCCATCACCGGCTGTGTGCAGTGGTGCCCGGTGCGCACGGCGACACCTTCCAGATCGAGGAGCGTCCCGATGTCGTGGGGATGAACGCCGTCCATCACGAACGAGAGAACGGACGCCTTCTTTTTTGCCGTGCCGATCAGCCGCAGGCCCTTGACCCGAGACAAGACGTCGGTCCCGTAGGCCAACAGTTCGTGCTCGTGCTTGGCGATTTGATCGATGCCCGTGCGCGTGACCCAATCGAGGGCGGCGCCGAGTCCGATGGCGCCCGCGATGTCGGGCGTGCCCGCCTCGAACTTGAAGGGGAGCGCGTTCCAGGTCGAGCCTTCGAGCGTGACCGTACGAATCATGTCGCCGCCGCCCTGCCACGGGGGCATCGACTCCAGAAGCGCTTGCTTCCCGTAGAGGACGCCGATCCCGGTCGGCCCGTAGACCTTGTGCCCCGAGAACGCGAAAAAGTCGCAATCGAGCGCCTTGACATCGATCGCCAGATGGGGGACCGCCTGCGCACCGTCGACGAGCACCAGGGCTCCGACCTTGTGCGCCGCCACGACGATCTCGGCAACCGGGTTGATCGTGCCGAGCGCGTTGCTGACGTGAACGATCGCGACCAGTTTCGTCTTCTTCGAGAGGAGGGCGCGGAACGCCGCCATGTCGAGCTCGCCTGCGTCGGTGATCGGGATCGCGCGGACGACCGCGCCGGTGGCCGCGGCGATGAGCTGCCACGGGACGATGTTGCTGTGGTGCTCCATCGTCGAGATCAGGATCTCGTCGCCCGTCTTCAAGTTCGCGCGACCCCACGCGTTCGCGACGAGGTTGATCCCCTCGGTCGTGCCGCGCGTGAAGATCACTTCCTTCTCGCTCGCGGCGCCGAGGAACCGACGCACGATCTCGCGCGCACCGTCGTAGGCGAGCGTCGCCTCCTGCGAGAGGAGATGGACGCCGCGGTGGACGTTGGCGTTGGACCGCGTGTAGTAGGACTCGATCACGTCGAGCACGACGCGGGGCTTCTGTGAGGTCGCGGCGTTGTCGAGGTAGACGAGGGGCCTGCCGTGGACGGCGCGCGTCAGGATCGGGAACTCGGCCCGGACGGCGCGCGCGTCGAAACTCATCGGAGCGCCCCGGCCTGATCGAGAGCCTCCACGCGCGCATCGATCTCGGCCTCGACGCGGGCGCGCAATCCCTCGATCGAAATGCGGTCGGTCACGTCGCGGGCGAACGCGCGCACGAGGAGTGCTCGGGCCGCCGATACGTCGATGCCGCGCGAGCGGAGATAGAAGAGTTCGTCCTCGCGCAGTCGCCCGACGGTCGCCCCGTGTGCGCACTTGACGTCGTCGGCGTCGATCTCGAGTTCGGGCTTCGTGTCGATGGTCGCATCGTCGGAGAGGAGGAGGTTGTGGTTGGTCTGTCGCGAGTCGGTCTTGGCGGCGCCGGGACGCACGATGACTTTGCCGTTGAACACCGCCGTCGCGCGGTCGGCCGCGGCACCCTTCACCAACTCGCGCGACGTGCCGTGGGGGACGCGATGGTCGATGCGGGTGTGAAGATCGACGTGGCGCACGCCGGCCACGAGGTACAGCGCGTTGAGGGTTGCCTCGGCGCCCTCGCCATCGAGCGAGACGTCGACGTCGATCCGCGCCAGTGACGGCGTCTTGGGCGGCGACTCGCTCCCGAGCGTCAGTACGTGCGACGCAAACCTGCTGTCGCGGTCCTGCTTCGCCGCCACCAGCGCCACGAACGTCGCGCCGTCGCCGCTGCGCTCCCAGAGCACGTGTTCGACGGCGGCGTTGCGCGCAAGCACGAACTCGGTGACCGGGAACGACGCGTGGGGGAGGCCGGGGGCTGCGACGTGCTGTTCGACGATCGTCGCGCGGGTTTCCGACTCGGCCACGACCAGCATGCGGGGAAACACGGCCGCGTCGGCGGTCGTCGCGACATGGATCACCTCGATCGGCACGGGAAGGCACGTGTCCTTGCCGAGATGGAGGAAGAACCCGTCCTCGAACAGGAGCGTCGAAAGGTCGGAGAGCGCCTTGCCCGCGGCGACGACGCCAAGGTGCGGCTCGACCAGCGCGGCGTCGTCGCGCAGCGCGTCACGCAGCGATCCGGCCCGGAATCCCGCAGGCAGGGCCGACGCAGGCAATGGCGACGACCACTCGGGCGCGAAGCAGCCGTCGACGAACACGAACGACGGTCCGCCGTGGAGGCGCAAGCGGGCGCTCTCGACGAGATCGCGGACGCTGGTCGGATGCGGGCCCCGTTGCGCGATCGAGAAGTCGTGGGACGCCAGCGCCGAAAGGTTGGTGTACTTCCAATCCTCATCGCGCACCGTCGGGATGCCCTTGGCGAGGAAGCGATCAAGGGCCTCGCGACGCAGCCTCGCAATCGATTGGGGCTCGGCGGTCGCGCCGCGTGCGGCGGCCGTCATTTCGAAGCGCGCGACGATCGCGTCGAGCGCCTGGCTTCGCGGGGAGGTGGCGACCGCGGCCATCGTCAGGCCTTCGCCGCCGTCGCCGCGGCCTTTGCCGACTTGTCGAAGGCGGCGTAGCCCGACTTTTCGAGTTCCTTCGCGAGTTCCGGACCGCCCGACGCCGCGATGCGCCCGCCGTGGAGGACATGGATCTTGTCGGGGACGACGTAGTCGAGCAGCCGCTGGTAATGCGTCACGAGCACGATCGCGCGGTCGGGACGACGCAGCGCGTTGACGCCGTCGGCCACGATGCGCAGCGCGTCGATGTCGAGACCGGAATCGGTTTCGTCGAGGATCGCGAGCCGGGGCTCGAGGATCGACATCTGGAGGATCTCGTTGCGCTTCTTCTCGCCGCCCGAGAAGCCTTCGTTGAGGGAGCGCGTGAGAAATGCCTCGTCGATCTTCAGCGCCTTCATCTGCTTCTTGACGAGCTTCAGAAAATCGACGGCATCGACCTCAGGCAGCCCCTGCCGCGTGCGCTTCGCGTTCAACGCCGCGCGGATGAACACGGCGTTGCTGACGCCGGGGATCTCGACCGGGTATTGGAAACCGAGGAACACGCCGGCCCACGAGCGCTCCTCGGGCGACAGCGCGAGCAGGTCCTTCCCCTCGAGCAGGGCCGAGCCGCCGGTCACCTCGAACGTCTCGCGTCCGGCCAGCACGCCCGCGAGCGTCGACTTGCCCGAGCCGTTGGGACCCATGATCGCGTGGACTTCGCCCGCGCGGATCTCGAGGTCGAGCCCCTTCAGGATCTCCTTGCCGCCGGGCACGCGGGCGCGCAGGTTCGAGACGAGGAGGAGCGGGGGACTGGTGATGGGGGTAGTCATTTGCGCTAGCCGACGGAGCCTTCGAGGGAGACGGCGAGGAGTTTCTGTGCTTCGACGGCGAACTCCATGGGCAGTTCGCGGAAGACCTGCTTGCAGAAGCCGTTGACGATCATGTTGACGGCGTCCTCGAGCGGGATGCCGCGCTGGTTGCAGTAGAAGATCTGGTCTTCCCCGATCTTGCTGGTCGAGGCTTCGTGCTCGACGCGGGCCGACGAGTTCTTCACCTCCATGTACGGGAAGGTGTGGGCGCCGCACTCCGAGCCGAGCAGGAGCGAGTCGCACTGGGTGTAGTTGCGCGCGTTCGCGGCGTTCTTCTGGAT
>JANNRO010000388.1:0-5428 GCA_031401505.1 Planctomycetia bacterium | reverse complement strand
ACGACACGCTCGTCGTCTGGTACGACGTGCTCAATCGATCCAGTTCGGGCTTGGGCGACGTCTTTCTCGACAACGCGAACTCCGGCATCGACAAGGCGTTCGCGATCGAGATCTCCGACAATCGCCTGTTCGTCGCCAATCACGACAACCAGAGCGTCACGATCTACGACAACTTCCTCGGGCTCACCAACGCCCAGCCGTTCGCCGTCCGATTGGATCAGTCGGGCTCCGGCATCGATCGAGTCATGGACCTCGCCGTCGCGAACGGTGATCTCTACGTCTCGGACCGGAACACGGACAGCGTATCGATCTTTCGAGATCACTTGACCTTGGGGTCGGCCGAGGCTCCGGACGTGAGGCTCGACAACGGCGGGTCAGGTTTGGACGAGCCGTGGGGCATCGCGATCGCATTCGACTCGCTGTTCGTGGCCAACCGCGACGGCGACTCCGTGCGCGTGTTCCGTGGTCTCGCCACGCTGGCCACCGGCGGCGCGCCCGACGTCGTCCTCGACGCCGCCTCCGGCCTCAATCGTCCGTCGTGGGTGACGGTCATCGGCAACACGCTGTACGTCGCGGGGCACGACAACGACCAGTTGTTGGCGTTCACTCCGGCGAACGCGCTGGTGTCCGGCCAATTGCCGAGCGTGGTGATCGGCGGCCCGAGCCTGATCGATCGACCGCGCCGTGTGGTCGAGATCGGAGGCAAACTGTGGATCGGAAACCGCTTCGACGCCGAAATCGGTGACGACGACTTCGGACTCTTCGGATTCACGCTGCCGTTGACGACCGGTCAGCCCCCGAGCGTTCTCCTGACCACGCCCATCCAGGAACCCCACGACCTGCTCGCAGCCGGCGGCGCCATTTTCGGCAACAGCATGCGCTTCAATTTTGCGTTCGTGTTCAAGTCTCCCGGGTCGCTCACGACGGGCAACAACACCCCGAGCCTCTCGTTCTTCGACCCGAGGATCGACCGGCCCGTCGGAATGGCCGTGAAGGCGCGATAGAAGCGTGTCGTACCGCCTCGCGGCGAGCCTGCTGCTGCTGACCGCAGCGGCCTGCGGGTCCGACGCCCTGCCCCCGCCTGCGGTTCACCCGGATGGTCCGTTGGCGATGCTGGTGATCGAAGCCGCGGGGCAAGCCCCGCTGGAGGTCAAGGGACCGCGCCCCGGCGAGTTGAAACCCGACCGTCGCGCTGCGCGGGGCGACGTCTGGCGCCTTTCGACGATCTACGGCAGTCGGATCGACGTGGCCGATGCGGTCCTCGTCGCCATCCTCGAGGGCGAGATCCGCGTCGGCTTCACGTCCGTCGAGCGCACGTCCGTCGTCGGAAGTGAATTGGTCGTGCTCCGCGATCCGAAGGGGATCTGGCACGTCCTGTTCGATCCCGCCCCGGCGATACCGGCCGCGGAGGCGCACGGCGTCATCGGCCTACGGCTACACGTGAACGCCGCCGCCGCCCGCACCGACCACGGCGCCGGCGGCGGGCGCGGCACCGGCGGCGGCCGGGGCACTGGCGCCATGGACGGGAGCGGCATGCGGGGCGGGCGATAGCGCTCCCCGAACTGCTCTATCACCGCAGGCGCGCGTTCAGGTCGCGACGCCGGGCACGCGCCACCAGCCCTCTGCCAGTCCCACGTGATCGATGAGCGCGCACGCATTGCCGAGCGAGTGCAGTGCCACAGGAACCCAGATAGCACCGCTTCGCAGGTACGCCCACGCCAGAATGAACCCGGCGACTTGATTGTCGGGGCCGGGATTCCCGTAGGCCTGGTGGAGCCCCGCGAAGGCGATCCCGCTGGCGGCGATCGCACCCCAGGGCCCGAGAATGGGCAGGATTGCCGGGACGAGGACGGCGCGATAGATCAACTCCTCCACGATCGGAGCGAGCACGCACAGGCGCCATGCCGCGGGCCCGAGATCGGAGAGGGAGTCCACCTGCAACGGGATCGTGACCTGCCGACCGCTCGCGATCACCCAAACCCAGAACATGCCGAGCGCGAGCGCGACGAGGGCACCCGAGACGAGCGTCGCACGACCCCACCACCGCCACGACGGCAACGGGCGTCCTCGAACTCCGAGCGTCGTGGCCGGATCGCGGGCAAGCAGCCAGAGGAGTCCGAGCCCGATCAACGGAGCAGCGGTTCGGCGTAGGTACCCATCGTCGGATTGCAACAGGTCCGTCGCAAGCACGGCGACACCGATCGCCGCGGCCGCGAGGCGATCCCTTGGCCTCGTGGCAAGCCCCGCCCCCACCGGCGTCGGCGGCAGGATCCGATGCCGGAGGGGCACCGCAGGTCGGCGCGCCGAACTCACGGAATCAACCATGTCGGCAGCGCCACGACATCTGGCTTTCGACCGAGGCCCGCTCTGCCGAGAGAGCTGCTGCGCGCGGACCGATGAGACTGGTCCACGGCGCGGCCTTGGATGGACGGTATCGCAGCCAATGGGCCGCAGATCCAGAACGCGCGCCGGGTCATGCCGAGTTCGACCGCAGTTCGAGGTGCCTCGCCCACCGCGACAGCGGGAACGTAATCAGCAAATAGAAGATCGCGAGAGGAAGATAGATCTCGTACGTCCGGTACGTCTCGGCCCGCGCCTCGCCGGCGCGCTTGCTGATTTCGACGACGCCGATCACCGAGAGGAGCGAGGAGTCCTTGACGAGGCTCACGAACTCGCCCGTCAGCGGCGGCAGCATCCGCCGCACCGCCTGCGGGAGCAGCACCCGCCGCATCAACTGCCAGCGGCTCATGCCCTGCGAGAGCGCGGCCTCGGTCTGGCCGGAATCGATCGACTGAACGGCGCCCCGCACGATCTCGGTCACGTACGCCCCCGCGAAGAGACCGAGCGTCGCCGTGCCGACGAGCACGGGGTGGTCGTCGATCCCGAGGCTGTATCCGACGCAGTAGACCGCGATGAACAGTTGGACGAGGAGCGGCGTGCCGCGCACGACCTCGACGTAGATCGCGCCGATCTGGCTCGGCACCGCGCGCGACGAGAGCCGCATCATCCCGCCCACGAAGCCGAAGAAGAGCGACAGCAACAGCGCCCCGACCGAGACGCCGAGCGTCACGAGAAGCGCCCGACCGAAGAGGATCGGCCACCCCCTTCCGTCGCGCACGCTCCAGACGCGCGCCCAGTTCCAGCCGTTGTCGGGGCCCGTCAACGCCAGGAACGTGACGAAACCCCCGAGCAGCACGACCGTCACGAGGAAGCGCGTTCGCGCGTCCCCCGCCGGGGCGGCTTTCGATCGGCGGACGGGACCGGCGTCCGACGGATCGCTCATCGCCGGCGGAACTCGGCCGGCACCTCGACGCCGGGTAGGTGCTTCGCGTAGAGCGCTTCCAATCTCCCGTCCCGCTTCATGATCGACAGCAGCATGTTCAACCAGTCCCGGCTCTCGGGATCGCCGCGGCGCAACTCGATCGCGTACGGCTCGACGGAGAGTTGCTCGTCGAGCACGCGCGTCGTCGAAGCGTGCTCCTTCTGCTGCGTGCGCACCTGGAACTCGTCGTAGATGAACGCGTCGGCCCGACCCTGCGCCACTTCGAGCGCGCAGAGATCCTCCCGGTCGAACGTCGAGAGGGTCGCGTTGGGGAGGTGAACCCTGACCGAGTTCTCGCCCGTGCTGCCCTTCTGGACCACGATGCGGTGACTCGGGTCGTTCAGATCCGCGATCTTCTTGACCCCGTCGGCGCGGGGTCTGGCGAGCAGCGCGATCGTCTTCGTGAAGAAGTAGGGCTCGGTGAATGCGCACGAGAGCGCGCGTTCGGGCGTCATGGTGACGCCAGAGATGATGACGTCGCCCTTGCCCTGGATCAGCTCCGCGGGAAGGAAATCGAAGCCGCGCTCGCGGAACTCGACGTCGACCTTCAGTTCCTTCGCGATCTCACGCGAGAGATCGACGTCGAATCCCATCAACTCGCCCGCCTGCTTGTAGGTGAACGGCTTGAACTCGGCCTCCATGAGCACGACGAGCTTCTTGCGCTTCGTCACCTGATGGATCATCGACGAGTCCCAGAGATCGCGGGAGCCTCCGATCGGCTCCCGATTCCCGCATCCGGGGAGCGACATGGCGCACAGGCACGCCGCGAGGACGACGAACCGCGCCGAGGCCTGACGGGGGAGCACGTGGAACATAGGCGCGGAATCCTACCGAAAGCGCCCTTCGACGGGCGCACCGATCGGGGGACGGCGCCGACGGAGCGCGTATTCTCGATCGCTCGCCGCGCGGTGCGGTTGGAGCGGGCCTTCCCACATGTCGCCTTCCGACGTCGTCCTCGCGCGCATCGAAACGTGGAAGAGCAAGCTCATCGATCTGTCGCGGGCGAACCGCTTGCTCTGCTACCGCCACCACCGCGCGAGTTCGATCCAGATCGTGGAGGAGGACCCCCGCGAGATCCTCGCGCTCTTGACGGCGGGGAAGAAGCTGACGTTCGATCCACGCCCCGACGGCCCGCTCCCGACGGGCGGCGTTCCGGTGCGCACGGGCGACTCGCGCCTCCAGACCGATCTCCCGAAGGACGCGCTCGCGAAGGTCTTGAAGCGTCTCTCCCGCGAGGGCCGATCGTCGATCGAGGAGCAGGGGTTCAACTCGCTGTTCCTCTCGGTCGGGATGCTCGAGTTCACCGTACCGGCCGACCCCGAACGCTGGCGCGCGCCCCTGCTCCTCTTTCCCGTCCAACTCGTGGGACGCGGGGCTCGCGGCGACCTGACGCTCGCGGCGTTCGAGGACGAGACGCGGGTCAACCCGGCGCTGATCGTGAAGCTACGCAACGAACTGGGGATCGAACTGACGCTGCCCGAGACGGACGAGCCCGTGACCTACGAGGTCGTGCGCGCGACCGTGGCCGCGGCGACGGCGGGCCGTGAGGGTTGGCGCATCGCCGACGAACTCCACTTCGCGCCGTTCTCGTTCGCGAAGATCGCGCTCTACGAGGACCTCGTCCGCCACGGCGACGTGATCGGCGCGCAGCCGATCGTCGAGCAACTCGCGACGGGGAAGGTGGGCGCCGCGCCCTCTACGGGCGAGACGCCTTCGCCGGAGGGCGTGGCGCCGTCCGACGGCGCGACCGAAACCTGCCAGATCCTCGACGCCGATAGCAGCCAGGAGGCGGCGCTTTCGGCCGCGCGGCGAGGCGAGAGCTTCGTGCTCCAGGGACCGCCGGGCACGGGCAAGTCGCAAACGATCGCCAACGTCATCGCCGACGCGCTCTCGACCGGCAAGACCGTGCTCTTCGTGAGCGAGAAGATGGCCGCGCTCGAGGTGGTCGAGCGTCGTCTGGCACAGGCGGGACTCGGCGACTTCTGTCTCGAACTCCACAGCAACAAGGCGAAGAAACTCGAAGTGGTCAAGAGCCTCGGGGCCGCGTGGAAGCGCGCGTCCGACGCGGTGAAGTCGCCTCGCGGCAGCGGCGCCGACCTCGCCGAC
>JANNRO010000387.1:0-3013 GCA_031401505.1 Planctomycetia bacterium | reverse complement strand
CGGCGTCGACCAGCACCTCGATTCCCCACGCGTTCGCCTCCAGATCGTTCAACAGCCCCACCGATTCGAGTCCGAGCGCCGCGGCGACCTCTCTCGAATCGACGACCCAGGGAAGGTTCGTCGCGCGGCAGACGCCGTGTCGCACCGGACCCGCGACGCCGAACGTCGCGGCGGCGATCCGCCCGGGGATCTCCGGTCGGACTGCATCGAGCACGCTCGCAAACGACGCCGCGGACCGCGACGAGAGCGTCCGCTCCCAGACGGGCGCGTGGAAACCCCTCGACGGCTCGAACGCCGCGAACCGCGCGTTCGTTCCGCCGATGTCGCCCGCGAGGATCAGGCCTGGCTGGGCGGGAACCATTTGTTTCCGTCGCGCGCGAGCAGCGCATCCGCGTCGGCGGGGCCCATCGACCCGGCCGCATAGTTGGGGAACCGTCGCTCGACGAGCGCCCTCCAGACGTCGAGCACCGGATCGACGACGGTCCACGACGCCTCGACCATGTCGGCGCGCTGGAACAACGTCGGATCGCCCATCATCGCGTCGTAGAGGAGCCGCTCGTACCCCGTCGCGGGATGGTCTCCGAAGTGATCCTTGTACCGGAAGTCCATGTCCACGCCCGCGACCCGGACCGTGGCCCCCGGCACTTTCGCCCCGATCTCGAGCGAGATGCTCTCCTCGGGCTGGATGCGGATCACGAGCCGATTGGGCTCGATGTCGTCGACCGCCGTATTGCGGAACAGGACGAGCGGCGGCGCCTTGAACTGGATGACGATCTCCGTCGCGCGGGTGGCCATCGCCTTCCCGACGCGCAGGTAGAAGGGCACGCCGGTCCATCGCCAATTGTCGATCCCGATCTTCATGGCGACGTAGGTCTCGACGTTCGACGCCGGTGCGACGTCCTGCTCGGCGCGATACCCGGGCAGCGTCGCCCCATCGGCCGTCCCGGCGCCGTACTGTCCGCGCACGGTCTTCTGGAGCACGTCCTCGTGCGAGAACGGCGTCATCGCGCGCAGCACCTTCGTCTGCTCGTCGCGCACGGCGTCGGCTTCGAAGGAGATCGGCGGCTCCATCGCGGTCAGCGAGATCAACTGGAAGATGTGATTGGGCACCATGTCGCGCAGCGCGCCCGACCGCTCGTAGTACCCCCCCCGCTTCTCGACGCCGAGCGTCTCGGCGACGGTGATCTGGACGTGGTCCACGTAGCGTCGGTTCCACACCGGCTCGAAGATCCCGTTCGCGAAGCGCAGGACGAGGAGGTTCTGGACGGTCTCCTTGCCGAGGTAATGATCGATCCGGTAGATCTGCCGCTCGGACAGCACGGCCCGCAGATCGGCGTTCAAGGCCTTCGCCGACGCGAGGTCGCGCCCGAACGGCTTCTCGACGACGACGCGGCGCCACCGCCCGTCGACCTCGGTCGTCAACCCCGACTTCGCGAGCGCCTTCGCGATGAGCGCGAAATAGTCGGGGGCGGTCGAGAGATAGAAGAGGACGTTTCCCTGCGTCTTGTGCGTGGTTTCGACCGAGGCGAGTTTTGCCGCGAGCGCGACGTAGAGAGCCTCGTCGGCGAAGTCGCCCGAGACGTAGTAGATCTTCTTCGAGAGCGGCTTCCACGTCTTCGCGGCGACGCCTCCCGGAGTCAATTCCTTCGCGTCGTCGCCCAGTTTCGAGCGGAACTCCTCGTCGCCCGAGTCGCCGCGCCCGACGCCGATGATCGCGCAGTTCGTCGGCAGCAGTCCGTCGGCCAAGAGGTGATAGATCGACGGGATCAGCTTGCGCTTGGTCAGATCGCCCGACGCGCCGAAAATGACGATCGCGCAGGGGCCCGCGGGCGCTTGGGGCGGCGAACTCGGGGAAGGCATGGACGGGATCCGGGTCGGATGGGGAATGGGCGGGGGAAGGGGGTGACGGCGTCAGGGCCGCTTCGGCGCCGGGGCTCCCGGAGGCTTCTCGACGTGGCCGCCGAACTGCTCGCGCATCGCCGACAGCACCTTCTCGGCGAAGGTGTGGTCCTGGCGGCTGCGGAAGCGGGCATAGAGCGCAGCCGTCAACACCTCGGCGGGCACGCCCTCTTCGACGGCAGCCTGCACCGTCCAACGACCCTCACCCGAGTCGGCCACGTAGCCCGAGTACCCCGCGAGATCCGGGCTCTTGGCGAGCGCGATCGACGTCAGGTCGAGGAGCCACGAGCCGACGACGCTGCCGCGGCGCCAGAGTTCGGCGATGTCGGCGAGCGGGAGCGCGTAGCGCTGGTCGACGGGGAGCGCCTCCGAGGCCGCTCCCTTCAGAATGTCGAGTCCCTCGGCGTACGCCTGCATCAGTCCGTACTCGATCCCGTTGTGGATCATCTTCGTGAAGTGTCCGGCGCCCACGGGGCCGACGTGGAGGAACCCTTCCTCCGCCGTGCTCCGACCGGGAACGCGCCCGGGCGTCGCCGCGATGTCGCCGCGGCCCGGTGCCAACGTGCGCAGCGCGGGCGTCAGGAGCGAGAGCGCGTCCTTGTCGCCTCCGGCCATCAGGCAATACCCGCGCTCGAGCCCCCAGACGCCTCCGCTCGTGCCGACGTCGACGTAACGGACGCCCTTTGCGGCGAGCGACTTCGCGCGACGGACGTCGTCCTTGAAGTACGAATTGCCGCCGTCGACGATCACGTCCCCCGCCGACGCGAGCTGACCGAGCGCGGTGACGACGCCCTCCGTCGGGCCGCCCGAAGGAACCATCACCCAGAACACGCGCGGCGCCTCGAGCTTTCGAACGGCCTCCTCGAGCGTGTAGGCGGGGATCGCCCCGTCGGCCGCCAACGCATCGACGTTGGCTCTCGCGAGATCGAAGGCGACGACGGCGTGGCCGCCGCGCATCAGGCGACGCGACATATTGGCGCCCATGCGACCCAGACCGATCATCGCGAGTTTCATCGAGGGGTTCCTGATCCGGGAGCGACGTCGCGTGACCGGGCGACGGGACCGGGGCCCGACGGAAGCGCTGCATCGACGGCCTCCGCGAAGCGCTCGAGGC
>JANNRO010000386.1:0-6985 GCA_031401505.1 Planctomycetia bacterium | reverse complement strand
GAACATGCCGTGGCGTTTCGGATCGAGCTCCTTCATCAGCGCATGGATCGCGGCCCGAGAACTCGGCTTCGATGACGCGGCCGTGCCGCCCCCGGACGCGCGGTCCGATCGAACGAGTTCGTCGATGAACTCCTCGATCTGCTCCGCGGCGGCTTCCTCGCCGCGTCCGTCCCGCGACTTCTGGGCCATTTCGACGGCCTGTCCGAACAGCGCCGCGGCCTTCAATGGATCCGATGAGACGGCCGCCTTCGCTTCCGCCAGACGCACATCGACCGGACTCTTGGGCTGGTCCTTCGCCCAAGTCGTGCCGCCGGCCACGGTGATGCCGACGAGCGAAGCGATCGCGAACCGACGAATGGAGCCCATGTTCGTTTCTCCCGGGACGTGCGCCCGAGATCGTACGCTTCGCGCGCCCTGGCCGCCACGCACCCCCTTGGACGCCGCACGCGGCGGATCGCCCCGAGACTATTCCGGCTCGACGAGCACTTCGACGTCGGTGATCTTTCCGACGTCGAGGTCGACGACTTTTTCGAACGGGCGCAACCCCTTCGTCGCGATACGAATCGACCATCGACCGGCCTCGATCGGGTCGACGGCGTCGATCGGGGCATCGGGCGGGAACGCGGCGAGTCGGGTGCCTGTCGCGTCGGGGTTGACGCAATCGTTCGGCCACAACGTCAGGTCTTCGCCTCCGGTGGTCGGATGGATGATCACCCGCTGCAGTTCGGCGACCTTCGCGCCCCGCTCACGCAAGACCATTCGGAGCCGGCCGCCCGTCCGAGCGCGAATCGGGACGGTCAACGTCTCCCCGGCCTTCAATTCGACGCGCCGCGACTCGGCGACGTAGAACGGCAAACTCGATCCGGGGGAGCCACGCCCGGGGCGCACGGTGAGGTCGTATCGCCCCGGCTTCAATGGAGGCGACAGATCTCCATGTTCCGGTCCGAACTCGATCGGCGAGTACCCGCCGCCAAACTCCAGGACCGGCTCCACGTCGACCCGGTACGCGCCGAGCGTGGCGCCGTCAGGCGCCGTCATCGCGATGCGAACGTGCGCCGAGGATGACGACCCTGCCTTCAGGACCAGGGTGTACGTCGCCTCGAACTGGTTCTCCTCGATGACGAATGACGCCTCGTCCGAGCGCAAGTCGGGCGTGCTTGCCGACACCGTTACGCTCATGCGCGGACCCACGTCCACCGCCTCGATCGCGTCGGCGCGCGAGAAGTACCCGTCTTCGGTCGTGTCGAGCGTCGGTCCGACGCCGTGCATGTGGAACTCGGCGCCGGGAACCGGAACGCCGCGCTCATCGACCGCGCGGAGCAGCAGGCGATGGAGCGTAGAGACGACGACGGCGTCGCCGTCGCCCGTCGTATGGATGTTCTCCGATGGCGGTGCGTCGTCCCCCGAATTCGTCGAATGGACGAGCGCGTACCGCCCGGGCTTCAGTCCCGCGAGTCGGAATCGGCCTCGGGCGTCGGCCATCGTCCCGGAACTCGTCAGTCCGAGCGTTTCGGCCGGGCAACCGGCGATTCCGGGAGGTTCCACCGATTTCGGAGGCGCGGCCCGAACACGCAGCCACGCGGCCGGCGACCCGTCCGGGTAGACCGCCTTGCCCTCGATCCAACCTTCGCCCTTCAACAACAGGTCGGGGACGACCGTGTCGCGCGCGGGATCGAGATCCACTGCTGAAAGGACGGCGACGCCCATACCGTCCTTCTGGGCGTCGAGCCCGTACGTCCCCGCCTTCGGGATCGCCCATGCGAAACGTCCGAGCGCGTCGGCATGGACAACGGAGTACTCGTGCTCGGACGCGGCGGGCGATGAACAGAATCGCACCTCCGCCGACGCAACCGGCCTCGATCGAGCGTCGAGCACGCGACCGGTGACCGATGCGCCCGGGGGGCACACCAACTCGAATCGAATCTCGCGCGATTCGCCCGAAGCGGAAACGGCACGTCCACCAGCCGGCGAAGCACGGTGCCGAGGTGCGATGGCAACGGCGATGACAGAAGCCGACAATCGAGCCCGCGGGTCGAGCTCGTCGAGAGCGGGGGCCATGACGAAGAATCGGCCGTCCTTGTCCGTGGACGCGGATCCCATCGACGACTCGGATTCGAACGATCGGAGCGTCAACCAGATCTCGGCGCCGACGACGGGTGAACCGTCGGGAGTCTTCACCCTGCCCGTGACACGCCAGCGATCGAGCGCCGGGCTGGGCGGACCCGATGGCGCTGATTCGTCGGACGCCATGCCCGCACGCCCGGGCGCGTTCAAGGTCGGTGGCGCGGCGATCGACTCCGTCGCTTCCTCGGACCCCGCGCCGGGCGTCGTCGGCGGTCCTTGCGGCCGACGGACGAACCAACCGATGGCCGCGACGAGCAGCAGGCCGGCGGCGATCGCCGAAGCACGGCGAGATCGCGGTTGCATTGGACACCAACTCCCGGGCACTCTGTCCGATCGATACTCGAGTCGGTCGAGCGCTGGAGACGTTTGTACATCCGGGTGGCGCCGATCACGTTCCCGGATGCCCATGAGGAAGGGCAGTCGCGGGAGTGACACGTCTTCGAGTCTGCCTGTCGGATGTCACCGGGTCCGTGTCGCGCGCTCGACCGACGGGCTGTTCGGCCCCCGTGCCGCCGTCGCGGTCGTCGAGGTCAAGGAGGGCGTCGAGACCCGGGCCTACCTTCAATTGCCCCCGCCGTGAGCGCCCGATCGTCGAATCGACGACGGGACCGGCGTCCGAGGATTGCCGGCCGACAGGTTTGTTCCCGACGCGGTACCCTCGGCTGCATCGTGAGATCGCGCGCTTCCCGTTCCGCCCGTCTTGCCGCGATCTGGCTCGCTGGTTCGACGCTCGTCGCTTGCGGCGCCACCGACGCAGGCGATGTGCCCGCGAAGGTCGCGAAGGAACCGCCGCTTCCCGAGGGCTTCGGGCTCGCCGAAAAATACCCGCACGACAAGGGAATCTCGAAGGACCCGTCCGTACTGCTCGCCGAGGACTTCGAGAACGGCACGATCGCCGATCTCGAGAAGCGTTGGACGGAAGTCCTCAACAAGGATGGGAAGCCGCTCGCGTACTTCGACGATGCCCCCGCCGGCTCGGCTGGCAAACGCTCGCTCGGCATCACGGCGACCCTCGGCCACGACCACGGCGGGCACCTCTTCGCGCCGCTCGCGCGCGGCGCGGATCTCGCGTTCGCGCGCTTCTACGTGAAGTTCCCGAAGGACGCGGGCTACGTCCACCACTTCGTCTGGATGGGGGGTGCCAACCCCGTGACACGGTGGCCGAATCCGCAGGCGGGCGTGCGGCCGAGCGGCGACGACCGCTTCGCCGTCGGCATCGAGCCGTGGGGGGACGGCGGACGGGTGACGCCTCCCGGCCGGTGGAACTTCTACGTCTATTGGCCGGAAATGAAGATCTCGGCCGACGGCAAGTACTGGGGGAACGGGTTGCGCCCGATCGAAGATCAATTGACGCCCCGCGACCGGTGGCAGTGCGTGGAGTTCATGATCCGGCTCAACTCGAAGCCCGACTCGCGCGATGGGGAACTGGCGCTCTGGCTCGACGGAAAACTCGTCTCGCACGTTCGATCGGGCGCCCCGCGAGGCCCGTGGAGCGGAATGGGATTCCGCCTCCTCGAGAAGGGTGGCGAGCCGTTCGAGGGGTTCCTCTGGCGCACGAGTCTCGAACTGAAGATCTCGAATTTCTGGCTCGAGCACTACGTGACCGAGGAGTCGCTCCGCCGCAACGGAGTGACGGCTCCGCCCCTGACGAATTCCGTCCGGTTCGACGACGTCGTCGTCGCGACCAGCTACATCGGGCCGTTGAAGCCATAGATTGGCTCGCACGTACGCTCGGGCCCGACGGTCGAGTCACGTTCGGGGTCAGGTACCCTGCGTGCTCGCCTTTCGTACGCGCGACGTAGGAACCAATGGCCCCGACCGCCGGCAACAACTCCGACTTCCCGCGACGCCACGCGACGCCGAGGGCGCCCGCGGCGCCGTTTCGGCCGGTGGGGGACTCCCGTGACCCGTGGCCGGCTTCGCCCCGTCCGGCTCCGGCTCACACGCCCGCCGTGACGCCGCCCGCGCCGTCGCGCATCGAGTACTTCGCGCCCTGCACGCTCGGGACGGAGGCGGCGCTTTCGGCGGAGCTCGCCGAACTCGACGCGAAGGAGATCTCCACGCGCCCCGGCGGAGGGTCGTTCGTCGGCGATCGGAGCCTCGGGTACGCGGCCAACCTATGGTTGCGTTCCGCGATCCGCGTGCAGGATCTGCTGCTGCGTTCGCCCGCCCGCGGCAAGGAGGCGCTCTATGACGCGGTGCGCCGCATCGATTGGTCGCAGCACATGCGCCTCGATCAGACCCTCGCGGTGGATGCCTCGGTGCGTGACTCCGAGTTGACCCACAGCAACTTCGTGGGCCTCACCGTCAAGGACGCGATCGTGGACCAGTTCCGCGAGCGCACGGGCCGGCGTCCGAGCGTGAACGTGGACGATCCAGATCTGCCGCTGAAGGTCGTACTGAAGAACAACGCGTTGACGATCTGGCGCAACCTCTCGGGCGAGAGCCTGCACAAGCGGGGCTACCGGCCGGTGCAGGTGAAGAGCCCGCTCAACGAAGCGACCGCCGCCGGCCTGCTCCGCCTCTCGGGCTGGGATCGCGCGTCGCCGCTGGTCGATCCGATGTGCGGCTCGGGCACGCTGTTGATCGAGGCGGCGATGCTCGCTGCGGATCGCGCGCCGGGGCTCAACCGGCACTTCGCGTTCGAGCGCTGGCCCGACTTCGAACCCGCGCTGTGGCGGCGGGTGCGCGACGACGCCGTCGCACGCGCGAAGCCGACGTTGCCCTTCGCGATCGAGGGCGCCGACCGGCACGGCGGTGCGATCTCGATTGCGGAGAAGAGCGCAAGGGCGGCCGGCGTCGCCGATCTCGTGCGGTTCTCCGTCGCCGACGCCGCCCAATGGGCGCCGAAATGCGCGAGCCCGAGTTCCGACGGCCTCGTTCCGCCGCTCACCGTCGTTTGCAATCCGCCGTACGGCGAGCGCATCGGCGAAGGCGACGACTTGACGGGTTCGTGGCTCGCGCTCGGTCGTTTCCTGCGACGCTGCCACGGCAGCCGCGCCTACGTGCTCTCAGGCAATCCGGACATGCCGCACCACATCGATCTGCCGACGTCCCGGCAACTCTCGGTCATGAACGGGCAGATCGACTGCCGCCTGCTCGGCTACGAATTGCCCTGAGCGGATTCGGATCGGCAAATCTGACGCTCGTATGCCGAGTCAGGCGGACAGCGGAATCAGGCGAACTTCGAGCCTGCGGTGGAGCGCGTCCGCGATCCGCTGGAGCACCGCGAGCGAGTGTCCGTCGTAGTCGGCATCCTCGAGCCGCGAAATCACGCTCTGCGTCCTGCCGATGAGTTTCGCGAGCTGGGTTTGCGAGAGGCCGGCGTCGGTACACGCTTCGTAGATCATCTCGGCGACGCAGACGCTCAATATCTGTTCATCGATCGCCGCACGGAGAGCCGGATCTTTGCCGGTGACGGGATCGAGAACCTCGCTGGCACGGGTGCCCTTCCTGGCGCGTCTTCGTTTGTTCTGGCTCCTGGTGTTCGACTGACGCGGCTGTATGTCTTTGGCGACGCCTCGGCTACTCGCCGACTTGGCGCAGGGCGTCGTCGACGACCGCGTCGGAGAGGTACATCCCCGCCCGCCGTAGCCGGTCGATGACAGGCCGTGCTGCCGGGATGCGACCCGCCCGGCGTGCAAGCAAGACAAGGCCCAGCGTTCCGCGGAGCGAGATGCCGCAGACGCGAGCGCATCGTCTTGCGGCGAGGTCGTCCAAGATCGCCAGTGAATTGGGTGTTTCGCTAGCCAGCGCGAGGACCTGCGCCTCGCCGGCACCGAGATCCCAGGACTGGACCATGGAAGAAACGTCAATCGTGGCGGCGGTTTCGATCCACGGGGCCGCGCGCAGCGCGACGGCAGCGGGGTCCTCGGGACCGAACGCAGCCACCTCGCGCGCGACGACCTCCGGGACGACGATGCGCGACGCGGCGAGACGCAGGAAATCAAACTCGTCCGCCGTGCCGAGGAAGATTACGACCGATGCGTCGACGAACGCGACCTCATGCATCACGCAGTTCGTCCCGCAGATCGTCCGGATTCACCTGGAACACGTCGATGCCCTGACTTGCGAGCGCCGTCAGCAGTTGCCGTCGATTGAGTCCGGCCACTTCTGCGGCCTTCTCCATCGAGATTTCGCCGCGCTGGTACCAGTGGATCGCGGCGGCGAGGCGAAGCTCGTTCGCGAATTCCTTGGGCGAGCGACGCAGCGCCGAAAAGACGCCTTCGGGAAACTCGATCGTTACCGTCGTCATGGCGCCGCATTCTACCGGCGCCGACGGGACCTGCGTCCGGTGGTCGCTGGCCGCGAAAGCAAAGCGGGCCCGGCCGATCGGCCGAGCCCGCAGGATCCAACGAGTGGATTCGTACGTGAGCGGGGGGATGCGTTAGCGGCGTCCGCCGCCGAACCCACCACCACCGCCACCGCCACCGCCACGGCCGCCACGATCGCCGCCGCGACCGCCGCCGAAGCCGCCACCGCGGCCACCACGGTCGCCGCCGCCGCCCTCGCGACGGGGCCCGCGGTCACCGTAGCCGCCGCCTCCGCCGCCTTCGGGAGGACCTTCTCCCTCCGGACGCGGGGGGGCCGAGGCGTCGCCGCCCTGCTCGATGATCGCCGCCTTCCTGGACAGCTTCACGCGACCCATGTCGTCGATGAAGATCACCTTCACGGGGACGACGTCGCCCATCTGGATCACGTCGGTCACGCGACCGACGTAGCCGTCGGCCAACTCGCTGATGTGGCAGAGCCCCTCGAGGCCCGGAGACAGCTCGATGAACGCGCCGAAGTCCTTGATCGACGTCACCTTGCCGTTGTAGATCTTGCCGAGTTCGGCCTCCGCCGAGACCATCTCGACCTG
>JANNRO010000385.1:0-12152 GCA_031401505.1 Planctomycetia bacterium | reverse complement strand
CCGGTCCATGACGACACGAGGCCCCCTGCCCGACGCACGAGAGTTGCTGCTCCTGAAAGCCGCCCTGCTCGAGGGCGACGCCGCGTGCGCCGCGTGGAGGGCGTGGCGAGCACAGGCCGACCTCGACCGGATCGAGCAGGGGTCGTTTCGCCTGCTGCCCCTCGTGTTCCGCAACCTCGAAGGACTCGGCGTCGAGGACCCATGGAAGGGCCTCCTCCAGGGGTTTTACCGGCGCGCGTGGTGCGAGAACCAGCTGCTGTTCCGACGCCTTGCGTCGGTGCTCACGCGGCTTCACGGCGACGGGATCGACGTGCTCGTGCTGAAGGGCGCCGCACTGATTGATCGGGCCTATCGCGACGCGGGCGTCCGCCCGATGGCCGACGCCGACGTGCTCGTTCGTCGCCGCGACTTCGTTCGCACGGTCGCCTGCCTGCGCCGAACCGGCTGGACGACCGAAGAGCCCGCGGGATCGCGATTCGACGCGTCTCCCGCGGCGTTTCGTGCGAGTTACCACGCGATCGGATTCCGGGGCGACGGCGATCGGCTCGCGATGCTCGACGTCCACGACCGACCCTTCCAAGTCTATGCGCGCCATCCGGTGGACATCGCCGAGGAGCGACTGTGGCGGGACGCCGAGCCGTTCGAGCTCGCGGGCGTGTCGGCGCGAAGGCTGTCGGCGGAACACGCCCTGCTGCACGCCTGCTTTCACGGATACCAGCGCCAGGACGTCGCCCCCATTCGATGGGTGGCCGACGTCGACCGTCTCGTCCGGGCCAACGAGCGCTCGCTGCGGTGGGATCGTCTTCTCGATGACGCCCGCCGCTGGCGCGTCGTCTCCGCGCTCCGGGATGCGCTGCCCTTCGTCGCGAGGGAATTCGCGACACCCGTGCCGCCCGCCGTCCTGCGCCGCCTGCAACGGATGCCTCTGGCGTTGACGGACCGCCTCGAGCGCGCGATGCGCGTCGGCGGCCCGAAGTGGCTTGCCGACTACGGAAAGACGCTTGCACCGGCGTCGAGGTGGCTGCGGGAACGCGGGGCCGCCCGACGACTTCCTGTCGGCGCGACGATCGAGGCGGGATACAGACTCTTCGTGAAGCTTCCCAAGCGGCACGTGAGCCGAGTCGTCGCCGGTTGGTTTCGCCGCAAGGGCGCGGGGGTGCCGCATACACCCGTGTCGCAGATTTCGTAGACTCGATCCCCCATGCGAAGGAGTTCCCACGTGTGGCCGCGCCTGAGATCCCTGTGGCGGACGGTCGGCTTCGGCGAGAGGTACGTGCCGACGCCGAAGACGGCCGCGGCGCGACGTGATGCGTACGAGCGCGACGGCTTCGTCTCGGGCGGCGTGCTCCTCGACGACACTACCCTCTCGACCCTTCGAGCGGAGTTCGACCGGATCCATGCGATGGGCCTCGGGGCGCAGGACCTGCGCATCGCCGAAGGACCGGGTCGCGAGTACTACCGGATCGCCGATCTCCATCGCCGCAGCACCGCGTTCGAGCGCCTCGTCCGGCATCCCGTGCTCGTCGCACGTCTCGCCGAACTCACGGGCCTCGATGCGTTCCGCGTCGTGACCGACCAGGTGCAATTCAAGCCGCCGCGGGTGGGAGGACGCAACGCCTGGCATCGCGACATGCCCACGTTTCCGCTCGAGCGGCCCTATACCGGCTTGACCGCGTGGATCGCGCTCGACGACGCCACGCGCGAGACCGGGTGCATGCGCATGGTCCCGGGCTCGCATCGATGGGGCGATGCCCAAGACCTGGCCGTCGAGGGCGACGGATGGGGGCTGCCCGGCGTCGCTTCGCTCTCGACGTACCACGGCCACTCCGTCGAGATCGTCTCGCGACCCGTCCCCGCGGGCCACGTCCACTTCCATCACGCGATGGTCTGGCACGAATCGGGACGCAACAAGACCCGGCACAAGCGCCGCGCCTTCGCCATCCATTTCGCCGGTGCCGACGACCGCTACCGCGGGAATCGCTGGACGAAACTCGAAGGCCTCAGAGACGGCGATCCGCTCGACGCCGTCGCACCGCTGGTCGTCCGCGCTCGGACGCCGTAGGGCGCGACACGGCGGCGCGCGATCAGAGCCGGACGGGGCCCTCGTAACACGCACGCCCGAGACGGTCGCAGTCACCGTCGCACGCGGGCCGCGCATCGGGACCGAGTGCCTCGCCCGTGCGCAGGCACGACCAGACCGCCGTCGAGAGCGGGTTGATCGGCGTGCCCTCCGGGGGCATCGGCAAGTACATCGCCTTCGTGCGCAACCAGACGCAGCGCACCTTCGACTCGTGACGAATGCGGGCGGCGGAGTCCATCAGCTCTTCTCCCACGCGGCCATGAGGGCGCGATGAACGGCCACCTTCACGAGTTCGACCTTGTACGTGTTGCCGACGAGCGGCGTCCCGCCGAGCGCCGCGGCCTGCGCCGTCGCGCGCGCGACCCCATCGGAGAACGACTTGCCGATCAGGTACGTCTCGGCCGCTACCGCCCGAATGGGCGTCGGGGCCACCGATCCGAGCCAGATTCCTGCGCCGGGCTTCACGGCGACCTCGCCGCCGTCGAAGGCGACGGCGCAGGAGACCAACGCCCAATCGAACGCGGCGCGCTGACGCACTTCGTAGAAGGCGGCGCGATCGGGACGCTGGAACGGAATCTCGACGGCCGTGATCACGTCGCCCGGTGCCAGCGTCGTGTCGGATGCCTTTCCGGACACCGGCGCCGTGTAGAGCTCGCCGATCGACATGCGTCGCTCGCCGCCCTTGCCGACGACGACGACCTGTGCGCCGAGCGCACCGAAGACGGGCGCCAGACTCGAGGGATGCGCCGACGCACAGAGTTCGTTGCCGAAGATCCCCGCCGTCTCCTGAACGCCGCCCGCCGCTCGCGCGGGACAGCCCCCGCCGCCGCGCTTGAGGCAATCGAACGTCTTCACGCGGTAGTAGCCGCAGCGCGTGTGCTGACAGAGGTTTCCGCCCACGGTCGCGCGGTTGCGCAACTGGGGTGACGCGGCTTCCTCGGCTGCCTTGACGAGCGACCTGCGCAACGGCGCAGTCGCCGCGAGAAGCGGCGACGCCGCCACGTCGGAGAGCGTCGCCATGGCGCCGATCCGGATGGCGCCGTTCTCGAGTTTCTCGATCTTGTCGAGCCCGGGCACGTCGATCAGCGTGACGATGCGGTCGGGCTCGTTGACGCGCTCCTTCAACCGATCGAGGAGATCGAGCCCGTTGGCCTTCAGGATCGCGGTCGCGTCCGACGATGCGGCGACGGCCGCCTCGACGGTCTTGGCACGCTCGTAGCGGAAGGCCTTCACTTCGCACCCCCCTTCGCCGCAGCGAGTGCCGCGAGCACGCGAGCCGGCGTCATCGGCAACTCGCGCACGCGAACGCCGATCGCGTTGAACACGGCGTTGGCGACCGCGGCCGCCGTCGGGACCGTCGCGGGCTCGCCGAGCCCCATCATGCCGACGTTGTTCTTCCCGTTCGAGCCGCTCATGAACACGACGTCGATCTCGGGACAGTCGGCCATCCCGCAGATCCGATACGTGTCGAGCGTCGGGTTCACCATGTCGCCGGATGCTCGATCGAGGCGACGCTCCTCGAACAGCGCGTACGACACGCCCTGGATCACGCCGCCGTTCACCTGGCTGCGCGCGAGGAGCGGCGCGACGACGCGACCGCAGTCGTGGACCGCGACGACCCGACTCACGCGGATCACGCCGGTCTCCACGTCGACCGTGACGTCGGCGAACTGGACGCCGCCGTTCTGCCCGGAGAACACGCCACTGAAGTCCTTGGGGCGCATGCCCGAAATCGACGCCCCCTCGGGCCCGAGTGCCGAGCACGCCTTGGCGAACGTGGTGCGCTTGCCGCCCGGAGCGGACACGTTGCCACCCGCGAACGAGAGCGCCGACGCCTCGCCACCCCACTCCTTCGCGACGGCTTCCGCGATCGCGAGTCGGGCCTTCCCTCCGGCGTCCCGCGCCGCCGGTCCGATCGCGGTCGCGGTCACGCTGCCTCCGCTCCCGGGGCCGTCGGGAAACGCCGTGTCGCCGATGCGGACCGTGACGTCGGAGACCCGGATGCCGAGTTCCTCGGCGACCAGCGCCGCGAGGACGGTCTTCGTGCCCGTGCCGATGTCCTGTACCGCGCTCGACACGACGACGCTGCCGTCCCTCGCCACGCTGACGTCGATCCGCCAATTGCCTCCCCCGAAGTTGCCCCAGACACCGCCCGCACATCCGAGCCCGCGCTTGACGGGACCCTTGTCGGAACCGGGCACCTTGCGGCGATGCTCGGCCCAGCCGACTCGCTTCGCGCCGATCGGCCACTCGAGGCGGCGCACGGCGTGCTTGTCGTTGAGGCGGCGCACGTCGAGGGGATCCATGCCGATCGCGTGGGCGTACTCGTCGACGAGGCCTTCGAGCGCGAAAACGCCCTGCGGATGCCCGGGGGCACGGAACGCGCGTCCGAGCGCGGTGTGGGTCGACACGCCGAACTGCTCGATCTTCCGGTTCGGGATTTCGTAGAGCGCGGAATTGGCGGCGTCGGCACCACCTTGTCCGTTGCCCGACGTCCCGTAGCTGGTGCCCGCGATCCCCGTGAGGACACCGTCCTTCGTTCCACCCAGCGTGAGCGCCTGAACCGAATCCGGTCGGTTCCCGCCGGTCCGGTGCTCCTCACGGCGGTCGTTCATGCACCAGACGGGTCGCCCCGTCGACTGCGCCATCTGGATCGCGATCCGATCGCAGGCGTCCAGGCCGAACTTCGCGCCGAACCCGCCGCCCATGTACTCGGTCACGACGCGGACCTTTGCGACCGGGATCTTTGCGACCTGCGCGGCGTCGTTGCGCACGCTCGCCGTGCCTTGTGTCGAGCACCAGATCGTCAGGCTTCCGTCCGCCGAAAACTCGGCGACCGATCCGTGGGGTTCGAGCGCGGAATGCGTCTGAATCGCCGTTCGATACGTGCCGGCGACCCGGACCGCCGCCTCCGCGATCGCCTTGTCGGCATCGCCGACGGAACCCCCGCGTCGTCCCCCGCCCTTTTCGCCCGCATTCGGACGATCCGCGACGACCCGTGCCGCTCCGTCGGCCTGCGCCTCGGTCGAATCTACGCTGTGCGGCAATACCTCGTACGCAACCCTGACCGCCGCGATCGCGTCGTCGAGTTGCGACTCGGTCTCCGCGCACACCGCCGCGACTGCGGCGCCCGCGAACGTCACGTTCTTGCGATTCAACGAAATCGCGGCCAGCACGCCGGGCATCGCCTGCGCCACGTCGAGCGAAACCGCCTTGACGTTGGCGTGCGCGTGCGGCGAGCAGACGGCGCGCGCGAACGCGAGTTTGGGTCGGCTCACGTCGGCCGTGTACTTCGCCGAGCCCGACGCCTTCGCGGCGCCGTCCACGCGCGCCATCTCGGTTCCGACGACCGCGAGCGGCGCGCCGACGCCCCACGGAATGGGCGACGTGTCGTCCGTCACGACGGGAACGTTTCGCGTCACGTCGCCCGCGCCGATCACCAGTTCTGTCCGTCGATCGGCCATGGTTATCTCGCCTTCGCGGCGGCGAGCGCCGCCTTCAACACATGGGGATAAGTGCAGCAGCGGCAGAGATTGCCTGCACACGCGGCCCGTGCGTCGGCCTCGGTCAGCGCGGACCCCTTCACGGCGACCGCCGACGCACACGACATGAACATCCCGGGCGTGCAGAATCCGCACTGCATCGCGTCTTCCCGGACGAACGCCTCGAGCAGGGACTTCCCGTCCTTCGTTGCGATGCCCTCGACCGTCGTGATCGCATGCCCTTCGGCATCGACGGCGAGCATCATGCAGGCGTTGACCGGCTTGCCATCGAGATGGATCGTGCAGGCGCCGCACGAGCCGCGATCGCACACGCGCTTGGCGCCGGTCAGATCGAGGGGAAGACGCAGCGTGTCGAGGAGCGTCTCGCGCGGCTCGACGGTGACCTTGCGCTCGGCGCCGTTGACGGTCAACGTCAGGGGAACGGCCTCCGGACCCTGGACCCGCACGCCGTCCGTCCCGGCTTCGGGTGCCCCGAGGGCCTTGCGAACCGATCCGAGGACCGAGCCCGCGACGGCGACGGCTCCGGCCGACTTGAACAGGTCTCGACGCGAGAGGCCGCCGGGCGGCGACTCCTCCCGACGGTTCTTGGCGCGTGACATCGAGGCCCTCCGGCGACCGACGGACGCTACTCCCGCGCGCCGGGTCGGTCAACGGCGCGGACGCCGGTCCCGTGGCGAATTCGATGGTCAGGCGACGACTTCGCGCCCGAACGGCGCGGCGCGCGCGGCGGGTGCGCTCCGACGAGACCGGCCGAGATCCTCTCCGCCAGGTCGTGCATCGACCGCGCGTCCGAAAACTCCGTCCCAATCGCCCGATAAGTGCTTATACTCACTATTCATGCCGACTCCGCCGACCCTCTCCGCGGTCCTGGCCGCCGCCGCGCGGCTGCAGACTCTCGTTCCGGATGCGGTGTTGGTCGGCCGAAGTGCGGCCGCGTTTCACGCCGGGCATCGCGTCTCGCTCGACGACGATCACGTCGTGAGCGACCTCCACCGGCGCTTCGACGACGTACTGGGCGCCCTCGAGGCGACCGAGGGCTGGGTGACGGCGCGCGTCAAGCGGCCGGTGCTGATCCTCGGCAGTCTGGACGGTGTCGAGACCGGCATTCGCAACCTGATTCGCGCGCGCCCACTCGAGGTGGAGGAAGTCTCGATCGAGGGGAAACGGCTGCGGGTCCCGACGCTCGCGGAGATCACGCGGATCAAGGCCTGGTTGTGCCTGATCCGCAACGCCACGCGCGACTATCTCGACTTTGTGGCGCTCGCCGACCGCATGGGCGAGAGTGCCGCCGCAGGCATCGTCGCGGCCATCGACGACTACTACTACGATCAGCGTGGCCCCGGAGGCCGACGCGTCGCGACACAGGTCGCACGCCAGCTCGCCGAACCGCTGCCGGGAGACCGTTCGGAAGTCGATCTCGCGTCCTACCGCCGGCTGGACCGCCGATGGCAGAGTTGGGGTGCCGTCACCGACGTCTGTCGCCGGGTGTCCGCGCTGGTGCTCGATCGGTTTGCGTCGGGGGACTCGTGAAGCATCGCCACCTCTCGTACCCGCGCGCCACACCGGTCGAGCGGTTGCCCGCCGCCGCGATCGTGGACCTGCTCGACCGGGGTGACCTCGAGACCTGGCGCCCGATCGCCGTCGCAATTCGCGCCCATCCGAACGGGCCGTTCACCGAGCACGTGCTCGCGCTTCTCGACGCCTACCCGACGTACGGGACCTCTCCGATGTGGCGGGCGTGGATCGAGCGCTGTCGGATTCGGGCCGAGTGCGATCGGACGAGCGCCGAACCGATCGGATTGGCGATGCTCCGCCGCAAGAGGGGGCTGACGCAAGCCGCCGCCGCCGTGCGGCTCAAAATGAGCCAGTCCGATCTGTCGAAGTTCGAACGCCGTCGGGACGTACGAATGTCGACGCTTCGGGCGTACGCGAAGGCCTTGGGTGGCACGATCGAACCCGTCTTCGCGTCGGCCGACGGACGAATCCTGCTGCAGATCGGGAGCGAACCCGCCCGCTCGCTGTCGCGGCCGCGACGGGCCAAGCGCTCGCCACACCGATGAGGATCCGGGCGCCTGCCCGTACGCACGCAGGCGGTTGGCGCGCCGATCCGTTGGTCCCGTGCGCAGGGGTCGGTCAGTGGCGCGAGAGCGCTATGGGCGGGGATGCGTGAAGTACAGGGCGAATCGCACGGCGAAATAGAGGCCGAACAGCACGAGCAGCACCCCCATGATGCGGACGACGCGATCGAGCGAAGCGCGATCGAAGCGCCTCCGAAAGCGCGCGAGCAGCGCAAGCAATGCCGTGAACCAGGCGAAGATTCCGAGACACACGCCGACCGCAAAGGGGAGCGCACGCCCCCCGTCGAATGCGAGGAGGTCGCTCGAGTGGAGCATCGTGACCGCACCACCCCAGGTCACGATCAGGGTCGGATTGAGTGCGGTGATGGTGACCCCCAACAGGAAGCCCCGCGTGGAGCCGTCCGCCGGGGCCGGAGCGTCGACCGCCGCGGGCTCGCGCCGCTGGAGCGCGAAACCGAGCCCGAGACCGATCAGCAGCGCCGCCGCCATTCCTCGGCTGATCGGCTCGATCCATGGGTGCGCCGCGAGCAGCGCGGCGAACCCCCAAAAGGCCAGGAACGCGTACGCGCTCTCGACGAGGGCCGCGCCCAACGAGAGGAACATCGCGCTGCGCGCACGGTCCTCGAGGCCACGGCTGAAGACGAGGATGCTGACGGGGCCCGCCACCGGCACCGAACCCAGAAAGCCGAAGCCGAAGCCGATCAACGCCGCGATCAACATGCCCGCACGGTGCCGAGGGAAGTTCGAACGGCTCCGGAGCAGACTCCAGGAACGAAGATGTGTCGGGGTTCACGGTGCATGCGGTTCGCACGGCACCGTACCCCGAATCGGTCGCGGGACCTGCGTCCGATTCCGGTCACGGAGGCATCGACGCGTTGCGCCCATCGGCACAGACGAAGTGGAACCGACTCGGCTCAGTGGCGAGCACTCCGAGGTAGGCCGCGGCCACGCGCCTATTGAGCCGAGAACTCGGTCCCGAGGAGAGTGTGCACGTCAACGCACTCCGCGCCGATCACTGGGGTTCGTCGAAATTCATCGCACGAAGTGCAAGCTCGAGCCTTGCGCAGATGTCCCACGGCCTGATGATCTCACGCGCGCGACGAACGAATGTCGACAACTCGGATGCGGAGACAGCTGATACGCGTATGAACGCGGGGGTGACGAAATAGTTGTCCCGATTTCGTTCCAATGCGGCGATGGCGGCGGACCACGGAACCCGCCGCACCGCGCGTTCGCCCTGGACAGCCGAGACGATTCGCACACCAGCAAGCAAGAGGCTCGTGTTTGCAATCTCCTCAAGCGGCAATTCATCCAGCGCCTCGATCCGATCGAATGCGAATTGGGGAACGACCGGCATGCGCTCGCGGAGGTCTTCAGCGACGATGGCAAGTTCCCGACACCCCCACGCCCCCTCCAGAGTCCGTGGATTGAACGCCTCGATCCGTGTCGCGACGTCGGCGCAGGCGCTCGCGCCTCGAAGGACGCAGGACCACACCCACCACGCGTCCTCGTAGCTCCCGCGCCGGGCCCCGGCAAACACGCGCTTCCAATCGATGGTGACCGGACGATGCCGCTGTTCACAGTCCACCAGCCACTCGACGAGGCGCCGCAGCCCAAGACAGCGGATCAATAGATCTACGTTCGTGGAATCAATATAAACGGTCGGACCGTCGATCCAACGGGCACGGATGAGCGACAGGACCTCATCGCCCATTCCGTAGCTATGGGCGACGTTCTGGAGTCCGACAAGATCTCCGCGTCGGGATGTAACGCTTGCAATCGCCGCACTTGGCTCCCACCCACACCCCTCGCGCTCAAGGGGAGGTTCGCAAACGGTCACCAACTCGCCTCGGGCCCCATCCCAGAGGGTGCGCACGTCCCGACCCAGATAGCCCTGAAAGCGAATTTCCTCCGCCTCATCAGTACGCAACGATAGCACCTGGGTCAACACCCGTGCGCACGCGACTCCTCGCCACCACGCACCATTTTGGCGCCACCGCTCGTCGATTCCATCCGTCACGTGAGCGCGACCGGTCACGTGCGCGCGCGTCGGTTCATGACCGCGCGCCTCGGCTTGACTCGCGTGAACGCCGACGCATGTCTTGGCTAGATTGCGAATTCGGAGATCGGGATCGGACATGAGTCTCCACGCCCGACCCGTCCACCGCGCACTTTGATCCGGAGCCACGACAGCATAGTTCAGGAGCAGTGCGATCGGATGTACTTCGCTGGGTAATCCGTACGTCTCCTCGGTCCGTCCGTCAATCCCGGGTTGATGAACCCAGGAACCAGCGATTCCACTCGCGACTCGGACCAGATCCTGGTCGAAGCCCTGGAGACTCGCGGCAAGTGGAACCAGGTCACGCGCCTCCATCGCGCGGACCGGGTCGAGCCCCTCGGTCTGGAGTCGATCTGGATGCACACCATTGTTCGCAAGTACGCGACCCTCGAGATATCTGGTCGCGTCCAGAATCACGTCCGCGCGCCTCCGACCGGTCGGCGCTGAGATCGAGATGGCGTCGAGAATTTCCGCGTCGTTCGGCCACGCGATTGGGATCTCAACGGCGACGGTCAACAAGATGAGAGTCGCGCCCACCCCGACTCGTCGCACGGCACCAGCCATCAGCACCCGGCTAGAGTTCATGGACACATCGTCGCCACGAGGGGACGGGTTGCCCGCGCGCCTCATTTCGCAACCATCTTGCCAGGCCCCAAAGACTCAACCTTGAAGCCAGAAAACTTCGGCTCCTGCATGCGCTTGCCGTCGGCAAAATCAAACACGAACGAACAACTGAACTTCACGACACCGACCACACGATTCGCACAGGTGTCCCCGCTCGTGTCAATGATGTATGTTTGAAACTCCATCGTGAACTCCAACGATCCGCCGCCCTTCCCGTTCATGCCGACAATCTGGGTGGCGATTCGATTCGCGTCGGGCACGCCACACTTTCTGAGCATGGCCTCGACAGCACTGGTTGCCCGCTGGTCGGCTCCGATCAGAAAATCGTCGCGTGTATTCACGGGCCCGGGCGCATCGAACATGAGCGCTGTCCCAGACTTCTTGTCCGTCCCCTGTACTTGATACCAACCATTTACGTCGTCCGTGTCCTTCTTCCACGTCGGAGGCGAACTGAGTCTCGTCATTGGGCCCGTCGGTGCGGTTTTGTAGGCATACGCCGACGGCGCGAAGTACTGGGCGAACTGATACTGATGATCGGGAACTCCGCGCACCCCGACGTAGAGCCCCACACTTGCGGCTTTGCCCGCTCCGGGCACCGACGTTCGATCCGCAGTTGTGTAACTCGCCATATCCATGCGCCCCGCGCTCACCGTCACCGTGCGGCCTTCGGTCACGATGGATGCGCTCTTGCGTTCGGCGTCGGAAGAACCCGCCGATTGCCACTGGATCTTGCGCGCACGACCGGGTGACTTGCTCGAATCTTCCGGAGTCACTCCATCTGGTTTGAGTCCGGCCCCCGACCTCTCGATCGTGAGTGGCTTTGAAATCTCCGCTCCACCAGATGACGATTTCGCAACCCCCGCGAGCATCTTGTTCTCCTCTTCACTCACCTCATTGATCGCGGCGTTCGCGCCGGGCTGGACGCCGACGAGAGGCTTACCGTCAGGACCGAGAATCTTGCACGGGTCCTTCAACTCCCCCGGTTTCGACTCGAGCGCGCTACCGGTCGCTGGGGGGATGCCCGGAGGCGGCGACGTCGGCGGTTTCGGGGGATCGTACAGGTGGCCTGGGTTCGGCGTTGGCGACTTCGGCGGCGCGTAGTCCATGCCGTCGTCGTTGCCGTCAGAGTCTGATCCGGTACGTGGCTTCGCCCGTTCGTCGGCGATGAGCCGATCGAGGCGCGCCAACTCAGCGTCCAGTCCGGCCTTCTTCCTCGGGTCGGACGTGGCATCGCGTCGAAGTTGGAGATCGTCCTTCTGACCCTTCAGATTCTTGATTCTCTCGCTATCGCCCGTCGGCAACGCGTCGACGGATGGGTCGCTGCCCCGCAGATCAGCGTCGTTCGAGGCATCGACGGCGTCGAGCGTCGACGGCGCGATCCAGTTCTCGACGCCCGTGTAGCGCTGATTGCCTCCCCCCTTCTTCGGCTTCCCCGGCGCCTCGGGGACGCCGCACTGCCAGGGCGTCTGATCGAAGGGAGGCGGCAGCGGGATCGACGGCACGTAGTCGGCGTCCAGCCAGCGCCCCGACGCGTAGTCCGCCTGCGGCACCGGCATCGCCGGGTAGGGGTACGGGCACCCGGCCGGCAACTGGTTCTGACCCACCCACGCGTAGTCGGTCAGCCTGAATTCCCGCTTCGGCGGCCCGTACTTCGGCACGAACGGCGCCGCGAGCGGGTTCTCCCGGCGCGTGACCCCGTCGCCGGTCCGTCCGACCGCTCCACCCAACGCCGGCCACTGCGACCGATCGATCACGCGGTACGGGATCCTGGGGTCGGGAAGCGGCGTCGACGCGACGACCCATCGCTG
>JANNRO010000384.1:0-1637 GCA_031401505.1 Planctomycetia bacterium | reverse complement strand
ATCGGACGACGCGTCACGCCACATTAGCGTAGTAGAATTAGTACTACTGTGTCATAAACAGGTGGCATCGCTTCCGGCGCGGCAGAGCGGGCACACGGGGAGTTTCGCGATCAACGCATGGGCGTGCTGAACGCGCTGTGTGGTGATCGACGCGGGGTTGTGCCGCTCAGGACGCAGCGGCGGCGCCCCGCGGGCGGAAGCCTTTGGGTACGGGAGGGGCGCGGAGGAAGGCAAGAGCTTGAGGGGGGGAAAGCCGAGCGCGCTCGGTTGCGAGAAATGCGTAGGCGGCCACGCACAGGGCCACGTGGTGGTGAAATCCGGGCCAACTTCGTCCCTCGTAATGGTCCAGCCCGAGTTCGCCCTTCATCTCCTCGTAGTCGCGTTCGATGCGCCAGCGCAGCTTGACGAGCCCGACGAGTTCCTCAAGTTCGACATCCTCGGGCGCCGACGACAACCAGAACTTCGTGGGTGCGTCAGCGTCTTCGGGCCATTCCATCAGCAGCCACTCTTCCGGGTGCGGTTCCTTGCGACGCTCGTCGCGATTCGCCGCTCGCACGCGCGCACACGCGAATCGCGACTTCATCGCACCCTTCGTTCCTTCACGCCACGTGACCGTCTTCCATCGCGTCGGCTCGACGCTCGTCGCGAACGACTCGATCGACACGGGTTGGTGGCGCGCGTCACGTCGAAGGCGCGTGGGCGGTCGTCCGCGCCCTGCGCGTCGCTTGGGCGGCAAGGGCTGCTTGCCCGGCGGCCAGACGGTCACCTGACCCTGGACGCCGACGGCGTACGAGAGCCCCAAAGCGGTGATCGCTTCGCGGAATGCCGTGGCATCGCCGTATCCCGCGTCCGCGAGAATCGGCGCCCTGGGCATCCCCTCGGCGAGCAGGCGCTCGATCTGCGCGAGCGCGATCCGCCACTTCTCGAGAAACACGACGTCGTCGGGCACGCCGGCCACCCGCCGCCGCGGCAAGTCCTCCGCCCACGGCTTGGGAAGATAGAGCCTCACCGCGCACGGCACGCTCATCGTGGCGTTGGCGAGCGAAAGCGTCACCGCAACCTGGCAGTTGTCCGTCTTTCCGCGGATGCCGCAGTACTGGCGCGCCACGCCGACCGAGTGGTCGCCCTTCTTCGGGAACGACGTGTCGTCGATGATCCAGCCCGCGACCGGCGCGTGTCGCTCAAGCGCGGCCAGGGCGACGTCGCGGGCGACCCCGAGCACGTCGTCGGCGTTCCACGGCGCACGCGACACGAAATGGTGCATCGACTGGTGTCGTGCGCTCGTGTGCCGCGGATCGACGACCGCGGCCATCGGCTCGACGCTCTTGCGGTCCCCGGGGAGCAAGAGGCCCGTGACGTAGGCACGCAACGGCTCGCTCCGGTCGGCATGGCCGACCGCGGAGCAGAGTCGATCGAGATACGCATCAAGCCGCGACGCAGCGGGGGGTGTGGCCATGCCACCATCGTCGCCCCGTCTGCGGATTCGTCAACCTGTTTTATGACACAGTAGTATTACTTGTCGGTGATGCCGGCGGAGATGTCGATGCTCGGTCCGTCGAGGCCGAACGGGTCTTCCTCGGCCACCTTGTACTTCTCGAACTTCGGGACGTTCTCGGCCCCCAACGCCTTGTGGATGC
>JANNRO010000383.1:0-2968 GCA_031401505.1 Planctomycetia bacterium | reverse complement strand
CCGCGGCGGCGAGGCGGCTCGCCTCGGAGCCCGCGCTTCGTGCACGGTTGTCGCGCTCGGCGCGTCACGCGGCGCGCGATCGGTTCGATCACCGCGCGATGGCGCGGCGCATCCTCGACATGTATCGGACCGTCATCGATCGACGGGCTTCCTGATGGGAATCCTGCTTTGTCTCGTGGGCTTCGCGCTCGCGTTCGGCGTCGGGCGACGCTCGATCGGCGTCGGCCTCTGCGTCGTACTGACGGTCGGTTACGCGTACGGCATGATCCGCGCGCACGAGTCGGACCCGGCCGCGTACTTCGTGTTCGACGCGACGGTGATCGGGTTCTACGCGGCGTTCCTCCAGAACCCGGCGACGCGCGCGACGTGGCTGCGGGGTCGGACGGCACTCGTCTGGACGTTGTGCCTCGCCGCCTGGCCGATGTTGCTGATGGTCCTGCCCGACGCCGGCATTCTCGTGCGGATGGTCGGGCTTCGGGCCGCGGTGCTGCTCCTGCCGATGGTCGCGATCGGCGCGCGGGCGACGGTCGAGGACCTGCGCCGCGTGGGCGCCTGGCTCCTCGTGCTCAACGTGGCGGCGTTCGTCGTCGGGTCGCTCGAGTACGTCTTCGGCCTCGAGCCGTTCATCCCGAGGGTCAGCGCGACCGAGCTGATCTACCGGTCCAACGACATCCGGGTGGGCGGCGAGACGTTCCTCCGCATCCCGAGCAGCTTTCCCAACGCCCACGCGTTCGGCGGCACGATGGTGGCGAGCCTCCCCCTGCTGCTGATCGCCTTCGTCGTGCCCCGCGCGGGTCCGAAGGCCCGGCGGGGGATCTTCGGGGCAGTGGCCGTTCTCCTCACGCTCCTCGGCGTGTTCCTCTGCGGGGCGAGGCAGCCGGTGGTGGTGCTCGCGCTGGTGGTCGTGCTCGCGGCGCTGCGCGGCGGCCTTCGAAAGCAGGCGCTGTGGCTCGTGTTCCTGGCGGGGCTCGTCGTCACGCTGGTCGTCGGCGAGGCCGAGCGGCTCCAGCGGTTCACCAATCTGCGTGACACCGACGCCGCGCTCGCCCGCGTGTCGATCAGCGTCAATTCGGGCTTCCTCGAGCTCTTCGCCGAACACCCCTTCGGTCGCGGGCTCGGCAGCGCGGTCGGAACCAGCATGCCGGCGTTCCTGAAGGACGACATGCCCGCGCAGGTCGGGCTCGAGAGCGAGTACAGCCGCCTGCTCGTCGAGCAGGGCGTGATCGGGCTCGCGTTCTGGGTGGCGTTCATCCTCTGGCTCGCGGGCAAACGCGTCCATCCGCCGACGCGGGCGCTCGGACCGGTGTTCGTCTCCATGCAGGCGCTGACGGTCGCCAGCTGGGTGAGCGCGCTCATCGGCACGGGCACGTTGACGTCCATTCCGCAATCGGCCCTGGTGCTGCTCCAGATGGGGGTGGTTGCGGGCGGGCTGTGGCGGTCACCCGATCCGGCGGACGCACCTCCCGCCGAGGCGCCGGGACCGGCCGTCGGCCGATCGCCGCCCCCCAACTGGACACCGGTCCCGCGCGTCGATCGCGTCGGGGCGGACCCGTCGCCGTGAGAGTCCTCCATCTCGCCGCGGGGAACGCCTACGGTGGCATCGAACGGGTGCTGGTGGCGTCGGCACGCCACCGCGCCGAGGCCGATCTCGAACCCGAGTACGGGCTCTGCTTCGCCGGGCGCCTTTCGGAGGAACTCGTCGCCGCGGGCGTGGCCGTGCACGATCTCGGCCCCGTTCGGGCGAGCCGGCCCTTTTCCGTCTGGCGTGCGCGGCGGCGGCTCGCGCGTCTGCTCGCGAGTCGTGCGATCGACGTCGTGTTGACGCACGCCTCGTGGCCTCACGCGATGTTCGGCTCGGTCGCGCGTCGAGAGGGTGTCCGACTCGCGCATTGGGTTCACGGCGCGCTCGGGTCGGGGCACTGGACCGAGCGACGCGCCGCCCGCGTCGTGCCCGACGTGCTGCTCGTCAACAGCCGATACACGGCGACGACGGTTGCGCGCGTCTTCCCGCAGAAGGCGCCGTTCGTCGTGCCGTGTCCGGTGGAGTTCGTGGCGCCGACCGTCGAGCGCGCCGATACGAGGGCTCGGCTCGGCGCGTCCTCCGACGCCGTCGTGGTCCTGCTCGCCGCCCGGTTGGATCGATGGAAGGGGCACGACGTCCTGCTCGACGCGCTCGATCGGTTGCAGGGCGTCGCCCGCTGGGAGTGCTGGATCGCGGGCGGACCCCAGTCGGCGGGCGAGATCCCGCGGATGGAAGCGCTCTTGGCGCGCGTCGCCGGATCGAGCGACGGGACCCGCGTCCGACTCCTGGGGCAGCGCTCCGACGTGCCCGACCTCCTCGCGGCCGCCGACATCGTCTGCCAGCCGAACACGGAGCCGGAGTCGTTCGGCGTCGGGTTCGTCGAGGCGTTCGCGGCGGGGTTGCCGGTCGTGACCAGTGCCATCGGGGGCGCACTCGAAATCGTGGACGCCTCGTGCGGCGTCCTCGTGCCGCCGGGGGACGTTTTGGCCGTGGCCGAGGCGCTTCGCGCGCTGATCGCGAGTCCGGAGCGCCGCCGCGCGCTCGGAAGCGCCGGCCCCGCACGAGCGCGCGCGGTCGGCGACGTCGGGACGAATCTCAGGCGTCTGGCCGAGGCACTCCGATGAGCGCCGTTCCGGGCACCCCCCGCTGGCTGATCGTGACGGGAGACTTCGTTCCGACGGGCGGTCAGGACGTCGCGAATCTCCGCCTCGCCGAGTTCCTCGCGAAGACCGACGAGGTTCATCTGGTCGCTCATCGCGTCGATGCATCGCTGGCCGCGGGACCCAACGTCCAGGTCCGGCTCGTGCGTCGCCCGCTCGGCGCCGACGCGCTGGGCGAACCGGTGTTGCGACGCGCGGGCCGGCGGGAAGCCGAGAAGCTTCCGGACGTCCACGTGATCGGCAACGGGGGTTGTCTCGACGCGGCGGACGTCAATTGGGTTCATTG
>JANNRO010000382.1:0-5346 GCA_031401505.1 Planctomycetia bacterium | reverse complement strand
GCGAAGAAGTCGGTCTTGCGTCGCGTGAGGTCGGCCGCGGCGAGGCGAAGCGCCTCCTCCGATGCGAGGCGGCTTCGCAATCGGATTCGATCCATCGCGGTCGATGTGACGTCCGTGACGCGATCGACGAACGCGACGTCGTCGTCGACGTACGCGCGACCGTCCTTCTTGGGGCCTACGACGATCGTGCCACCGGCGTCCGGCTCCGAGCCGTGGAGTGCGCGACGGATCGAGTGCCCGTCGGTGGCGTTCGACGGGTCGGCGTGCTGCTCGTCGACGACGTCGACCGACGTGGCGCCCAGTGCGTCCCCGACGGCCCGCGCGACCGCGGTCGTCAGTTCGACTCTCGTGTCCGCCGCCGCCAGGAGCTCCCGCAACCCGAGCAGAGCGTCGTCGCGCCGCGCGTTGATGCCGAAGACGTGTCGATCGACGAGCGGGGCCAGCGTCCGACGAATCGTTCCGAAGAGCGCGACCGGGACGGTGAGCGCGACGGCGAGCGTCCAGCGATGCGCGTCGCCCGATGAGGGGCCGACGGCCTCCGAGAGACTCAGCAATGCACCGAAGAGCGTGCCCACGACGACGAGCGCGACGCACGTGTGCACGAGGCGGCGTCGACCGATGAGGTCGATTCCCAACAGGCGGTCGCGCGCGACCGCGGCGACGAAGGCCAGCGGCACGGCGATCTCGAACGCCCGGTCCACCGCGGTGGAATTCGCGACGTCAGGTGCGCCGAAGATGCGGGGAACCAGCCGCAGGAGCGTATAGGGCGCCGCGCCGATCGCGATGCCCGCGAGAATCCACCGGGCCTGGCGCCCCTCGATGGCGGACGAGGGCCGGATCGAACTCCACGCCATGCGCGCGAGACCGCCGAGAACGCCGACGACGAAGAGGATCGTGAGTGCGGTCCAGGGTACCTGCGCCGTCACGTAGTTCGGGCGCGTCGGGGCCTCGAAACAGCGAGCCCAGGCGACGGCCGCCCACGCCACCAGCACGAGGGCCGCGATCAGGATCGCGGCGCCGATCGATCGAGCGAAGCGTCCGGGCGCCCCGGGAAACGCGAGGGTGGAGCGCAGAAAGGTGGCGGGGAGGACCCCGAACGCGACGACGTAGGCGTACGCCAGCACGGTGCCGATCGACGACGAGGGCCTCGTGACGCCTCCGACCGCGATCAGGACGGCCCCGGCGAGGAACGCCGCGTGGAGGTCGCCGATGCCCGCCCGCGATCGTCGGGGTGCGAGTACGGCCACGGCGACCGCGAGGTATGCCAACGCGCTGACCAGCGTGAGCGCGATCACGGAGTCGGGGACGTCGCGAACCGTTCTCACGACGAGTCCCTTCGCGAGCGAGACCGGACGATCCGGGCCGAGCGAACGAACCAGCACGTCGAGATGACGAGCGTCGAAGACCTGATGACCGTCGACGGAGAGGTAGTTCGAGAGAACGAGCGCGGTCGCGTCGGCAGACAGTGCGGCATCGTTGCGTTGCGCAAGCGCTCCCGCAACGCAGAGGATCGTCGTCACGATCGCCGCGACCCGCACGAGCATCCCGGCCCGCGGCGCCTCGACAGGGGGTGGAGGAATCGTCGCCATGGGCCGACCGGGCATCATGCACTTTTTCCAGAAAGTGTCCGCCACCTTCTGGAATGGCGTGAGGGAGTGGGCCGCGAGTGTCGGCTTCCCGCACGCCATAGCGAGAAGGCATCTGCCCGTAACCGCAGGCGCGGGACTCGCCTCCCGTCGCAAGGACGGCATGCGATCGGTCCATGCGCTCAGATCATCGCGTTCGACCCGCTTCCGAGCGCGGGATCAGCGCGGCGTCGAGTGGCAGTGGCTGCATCCGACGAGGCTGCCCGCGGGGAGCGTCACCGTGCCCTCGTCTTCCACGTTGAACGTCCGCGACACCGGCGTCTTGGAGAGGGGCGTTCCCTGTAGGTTCTGGCCGTGGCACGCGCGGCACGACACCGGGTCGCGCTCGAAGAAGTTCCCATGGCCGCCGTTCGCCCAGCGGGCGTCGTTGATGTTGTGGAGGCCATGGGGTCCCCCGGTCGTCAGAGGCAGGCTGCCCGTCTTGTGACAGGCGGCGCACTCGAGGATGGCGCCCGTGTGGCCCTGAATCTGCTTCGCCGCCACGTTGTCGTTCGAGGCGGCGTCGGCCACCGGCCACTCCGCGTGCGTGCTCCCGTGACAGTCCTGGCACGCGAGCCCCGCGTGCCCCGTCGAGTCGCGATACTGCCGATGGAGACTCTCGGCGAACCGTGACGTCGTGGACTGGATCGGGGACGCCGCCGCGTCCCCGACGCGCCAGGCCTGCCGGAGGCGGATTCCGTCGCCTGCGAGCAGGAGGTCGGCGCCCGCGAGGCGCGACACGGCGTCCCCCGTGTGGCACGACTGGCAGCGCGGGACGTCCGTCCACGGTCGCCGTGAGGCGCCGTCGGCGAGTCCGTCGAGACTGCCTCCCGCGCGCAGCGGATGGGCGCCTCCGACCGCGTTCATGTCGCCGTGGCAATCGCGGCACTCGAGCCCGCCGTTGACCATCGCGCCCCGTGCGCATTGGGTCGTCGCGCCGGGATGGCATTGGTAGCAGGTGGACAGGGCCGAGCCGCCCGGGGGAAACACCGGCTGCCCGGCGGCGGTCTTGAGCGACCCGTGCCAGGCATGCATGCCCGAGGAGAACGTCGAGCGGCCCACCTGTGCCCCGGTCGGCCCCGTGCCACCGAGGTCGAGCGCCTTCGAGTAGTGGCACGAAGCGCACAGGACGGGCTGCTGGTCGATGAGCGACGTGCCGGTGACCTTGTCGTGGAGGAGCAGGACGTTCAGCTTGGTCTGTCGCTCGAGATCGGTGTCGGCCGACCAGACGACGCCCGCCCGCGATGCGGCGCTCGCACCGGTCTTGTGGCACGTCGAACAATCGGTCTCCTGCGCGACCGGGACGACGATGTCGAGTTTCGCGACCTCGGCGCCGGTGCTCTTCAATCGAGCGCGCAGGCGGATCAACGGGTACGTGTTCGTGCGGCCCGCATCGTCGATCGGCGTGATCGGGAGTCCGAACGCCGTGAAACCCGCCCGCGCCGCGTCGTAGGCAAGGCGCTGAGGACCCGGGATGGGCGCGTCGGCGGGCATGTACAGACCCGTCAACCCCTCACCGGGGGCGAGCGACGCGCCGAACAACGCCTTTGCGTGGGCCCAGAAGTCGGACTTTCCGACGCTTCGCGAATTGATCGAGCCCGTGGCGTCGGCGACCGCCTCGTACGTCAGTTCGACGTCGGCGTCCGAAAGCACCTTCATCGAACCGTCAGCGCCGGGTCCCGTTACCTGGGCGCGCAGTACGTTGAAGGGCGGCAGGATCGAGAAGATCGAGAACTCTCGGTCCATGCAGTGCATGCCGAGGTCGTTCGTTGCCAGCAGGCGATATGCCGCCGCGACGGGGACCGGACCTCCGCCGCCGCCCCCTCCCTCATCGTCGTCTTCGTCCTCGGATTCGCTCCCGTCGCCGCCACCGCCGCCTCCGCAACTCGCGAGCAAGCCCGCGGCGAGCGCGAGCGAACTGACGAGGGTGAACGCGGCAAGTCGGCGATGGCGGCGAGCGTCGAACAAGATGCACCTCGGTCCATGCGGCCCTTCGAGGGATGACCGTACGTCTGTGCAGAGGCGGCTCGAGCGGGTTGGATACGTGAATGGCTGCGCTCGCGGTGCCCGTACGTGCGCGAACCGTGCGCGCACCCACCCGTCGACGAGAGGAGCCCGAACCCGATCGGCCAGAGGGGTGTCGAGAGGCCGTCGGGTAGACTTCCGCCCCGATGTGGCCCTTTCGGCGCAAGCGACGAAGCGACGTGCGCACAGGGGCGGCTCTCGCGCCGACGGCCGCCGAGCGACGGGCGTTCGACCGCGTCCACCGCTGGTACTACGACACGCAGGTGTGGCGCCACACGACCTATCGGGGCATCCCGATCCAGAAGTGGGTGGGGGATCTCTGGAACTATCAGGAGATCCTCGAGGCGCTCCGACCGACGCTGGTCGTCGAGTTCGGCACGAATGCCGGCGGTAGCGCGCTCTGGTTCGCCGATACGCTCGAGCGGATCGCCCCGCCCGCAAGCGTCCTGACGGTCGACGTCAACGGGGAGAAGTGCAACGAGGTCACGAAGTCCGATCCGCGCGTCGAGCGCATGGTTCTCTCGTCGATCGATCCCGTCGTAGCAACGCGGGTCCGGGATCGGCGTGCTCTACGCCCGGGGCCCGTCTTCGCGATTCTCGACAGCGACCATTCGAAGGCCCACGTACTCGCCGAGATGGAGTCGCTGCGCGACGTGCTGGTCACGGGCGACGTCCTGATCGTCGAAGACGGCAACGTCAACGGGCACCCCGTGTTCCCGACGTTCGGTGAAGGCCCCCTCGAGGCGGCGCGCGAGTACGCGCGACGTCACCCCGACGACTATGCGCGCGACGCCGCGCGCGAAGCGAAGTTCGGCTTCACGTTCGCTCCCGAGGGCTATCTCTTCAGGCGGTGACGCGGGCGCCCGCGGGGGTCGATCACTTGTTCTGATCGCCGATGCGCTTGCGCAGGTCTTCGACCATCTCGCGCATCGCTTCCATCTGCTTCTGGAGCGCGTTCAGTTTCGCCTCGATGCCGCCGGTCGGCTGCCCGTCGAGCGTCGATGCTTCGCGCTGCGCGGCCAAGAGCGTGCGGATGCGCTCCTTCAACTGCTTGGCCTGAATCATTGCTTCCTTCGCCTCCGTCTCCTTCCCTTCTGCCTCGGCTCGCGCGGCCCTCGCCAGAGCTTGCGCCACCTCTTCGTGGGCCCTGGCGGCTTCGGCATTCAACTCACGTGCGTTGCCATCGTGAGATTTCCGAGAGACAGCGGCAAACCGATCCTTGTATTGACCAAGCGACGCCATCTCCAATTTCTTCTGCATCTCGTCGGCGTGACGCCAGAGCTTGCCCGACTCCTCCATCTTCTTCTCGGCGTCCTCGAGCTTGCCCGCCTTCTTCAACTCGTGCCCTTCCTTCTCGGCGTCGTTGCTCGCCGCCCGCACGCGCTCGATCTTCTCCTTCAGCGCGATGATCTCGGGGCGGGGTTCCGACTTCGCCGCCATCTGCTCGGCGCCCCAGATCTCGGCGCGAATGCGCCACGCTTGCGCGATGGTCTTGGCACCCTCGGCGCGGTGGCCCTTCTCGATCAGGGCGCGACCTTCGGCTTCGATCTGGTTGGCTTTCTCGAGTCCCACGGCCGGGTCGTGGGCGCGCGAGACTTGGGCGAACGCGAACGTGGCGAGGAGCAACGCGACGATGAACGAAGTCCGCATGTGACGCATGACGATCCCTCCGGGTGCAACCGCGATGGCCTACCCC
>JANNRO010000381.1:0-2340 GCA_031401505.1 Planctomycetia bacterium | reverse complement strand
TACTTCGATTCGGCCGACGACGCGCAGGCGTTTTACGACGAGATGTGCCGCATGCTCGCCGATCAGCGCGGCGCGCCCAACAGCCCTCAGTGGTTCAACACGGGACTCCACTTCGCGTACGGGATCGACGGTCCGGCGCAGGGGCATCTCTACGTCGATCCCAAGACCGCCGAGGTCAAGGCGTCGACGTCGGCCTACGAGCGGCCCCAGCCCCACGCCTGCTTCATCCAGAGCGTGTCCGACGACCTCGTCAACGAGGGCGGCATCATGGACCTGTGGGTCCGCGAGGCGCGCCTCTTCAAGTACGGCTCGGGTACGGGCACGAATTTCAGCAAACTGCGCGGCGAGAACGAGCCGCTCTCGGGCGGCGGCAAGTCGTCGGGGCTGATGTCGTTCCTGAAGATCGGCGACCGGGCCGCGGGCGCGATCAAGTCGGGCGGCACCACGCGCCGCGCCGCGAAGATGGTCTGCCTCGACGTCGATCACCCCGACATCGAGACGTTCGTCGGGTGGAAGGTGATCGAAGAGCAGAAGGTGGCGGCGCTGGTCGGCGGCAGCCGGATGTTGAATCGCTGCCTGAACGCCATCATGAAGGCGTGCTGGGAGCACGACGACGAAGACACGCGCTTCGATCGCACGAAGAACGTGAAACTGCGCGAGGCCATCGCCGACGCGAAGCGCTCGCAGGTCCCGATGAACTACGCGCTGCGCGTGGTGGCGATGGCGGAGCAGGGCTTCAAGTCGATCGACGTCCCGGTCTACGACCTCGACTGGGACTCCGAGGCCTACGTCACGGTTTCGGGCCAGAACTCGAACAACTCGGTCCGCATCTCGAACGACTTCCTCCAGGCGGTCGAGGAGGGGCGGGACTGGAAACTGATCCGCCGCACCGACAAGTCGGTCCATCGGACGGTCTCGGCGCGCGCGCTCTGGGACAAGATCGCCTACGCCGCGTGGGCCTGCGCCGACCCGGGCATCCAGTACGACACGACGATCAACGAGTGGCATACCTGCCCCGCCGACGGGCGCATCAACGCCAGCAATCCGTGCGTCACGGGCGACACGCTCATCGCGACCGATCACGGTATGAAGCGGATCGACTCGCTGCTCTTCGAAGGCACGCGGGTCGTCGGGTCGGACGGGGAACTCCACGACATCGGCCCCGCGTTCGTCACGGGGTTCAAGCCGGTCCATCGGCTGACGACGGCGTCGGGCTTCTCGATCAAGTGCACCGCCGATCACAAGATCCGGACGGCGAACCGAGGCGACGTGCCGGCCAACGAACTGACGACCGACGACGAGGTCGTGTTGGGCGTGCCCGCGTTCGGGCGCGAGACGCTCGATGAACGCGTCGGCGAGTTCCTGGGGCTCGCGGTTGGCGACGGCTACCTCACGAAGGGCCAAGAGAACGTCCTCGTCACGCTCGCGCCCGGTGAGCGCGCGATGGCGGAGCGGGTTCACGAGAATCTCGCGGCCTATCGCTCGGAACACGCGGTCGATGGCCGCGGCCGCCGTGCGACCGCCGTCTGCGAGCCGCAGACGACGGTTCGGTTCGGGACGAGCAGCCGCTGCGTCGTCGACGAATTGAAGCGCTTCGCGACGCTCGATCAGGGCAGCCAGGCCAAGCGGTTCACGTCCGACGTATTCGGTCTCGACCGCGCGTCGGTCGCGGCGATCCTGCGCGGGCTCTTCACGGCCGACGGCACGGTGGCCAATTACGGCGTCAAGTCGCAGTACGTGGGGCTCGACAGTTCGTCCCGCGAACTCCTTGAGCAGGTCCAGCTCCTGCTCCTCGCCTACGGCATCAAGGCGAAGCTCTACAACGGTCGCCGGACCGACGACACGGCGCTGCTGCCCGATGGCCGCGGCGGCAACGCTTTCTACCCGGTCGCACCGATGTACTCGCTGCGCATCTCGCGGCAGTCGCGGCTGGTCTTCGAGCGAGAGATCGGTTTCCTGAAGGGCAGTTCCAAGGCCGACGCGCACGCGACGCTCAATCGCGAGGTCTCGACCTATGCCGACCCGCTCGTCGACACAATGGTAAAAACAGATGTAGGCTTTGAATTTATTCCAATTAAAGAAAACAAGCCATTCTCATATCAACTTGTTTTAAAATATATGAAAAACCAATCAAAACTAGTTTCTGCTTTTCATGTAATTTCCGAAAAGAAACTTGTCAATCCAACAATGGTACTGGACTATGATATTTTTGTCTGCGGTGATGATAAAGAAGCAATCGAAATAGTGAATGGCTTGATTAATGAAATTAAAGGATTAAGACCAATTTACTTGGGACCAGGAGAATTATCATACATGGCAGAGATTTCAACACCGTTATTG
>JANNRO010000380.1:0-1649 GCA_031401505.1 Planctomycetia bacterium | reverse complement strand
CCTGCCCTGGCTCGACGCGATCGTCGCGGCGCCGGAGTTCCATCTGCCTTGGCACCGGGCGCGCAAGAAGGTGCCGTTCCTCGCGCCCGACGCAACCGTGCACCAGCCAACGACCGAAAATGCGGTGAAATTGGAACAGTTCCTCTTCGATCTGCTCCCGATGGCGCCGCGCGTCGCGATCGTCGAGGTCGATCGCAAACGCGAATTCGCACCCGTCAAGAACGCGACGGGCGACGACAGTCCCGAGACCGCCCGAACGCTCGTCGCGGCCGAGATGGAGCGCTGGCATCGCGAGGCAGGTCGCGAACTCCCCGCGGGGCCGCTCGACCTGCGCCCGCTCGTCGCCGACGGGACGGACGATCTTCGCGCACCCGTCGAGTAGGGTGCGCCGATGCCCGCACGCCGTCCGAAGAAGCGCCTGACGAAGGAGGTCCGCCGCGAGCAGATCCTTCAGGCGGCGCTCAACGTCTTCGAGCGGGGCGGCTACCACTCGACGCACGTGGACGACGTGATCCGCGAGGCCGGGATCGCGCGCGGCACATTTTATCTCCACTTCGCGAGCAAGCACGAGGTCTTCGCGGCATTGGTCGATCGGATGTTCTCGATTTTCCTCGAGGTGCGTCCCGCGAGCCCCGAGCCCGAGGTCACGGGTTCCAAGGCTGCAGAGGCGATCTTGCGCGCGTCATATCGAACCGTGTTCGAAACGCTGCGCGAGCACCGACGGCTCGCCCGGTTGCTCTTCGAGGAGGCGGTGGGGCTCGACAAGGGCTTCTCCGACGCGCTCGCGACCCACTACCGCGCGTGGCACGGGCGCGTGCGCGCGACGCTCGAGAAGTTCAAGGCGGCGACTGCCACGAGGAAGGACCTCGACACCGAAGTGACGGCGGAGATGGTGCTCGGGATCGTGGAGCGGCTTTCGCGGCGTTACCTCTTCGCCGACCGAGGGATCGATCTCGACCGGCTCGTGGACGCGGTCGTTTCGCTCGAAATGCGCGGGATCGAGGCGTAAACCGGGCGATCGATCCGGATGCTCCGGCGTGCGAGCGACGTGTGCTCGGCGTGCTCTGCACGGTCCTGATAACATCGTGATGGGTCGTCCTCCTGGGAGCGTCTGGTGCGCCGACATCGGTCCTGGCTGCGTCCGTTCGCGCTGCTCTCGTTCCCGATCGGATGCCTGCTCGGATGCGGCGGCGGGGGCGGGACAAGAGGCGGGGGCACGTTCGTCGGCGGCGGTGAGCTGCCTGTGGACCCCGAACCGGGCGGTGGAGTGATTCCCGGCGCGGACAACGCCGATCTATCGAGCCTCGCGGTCGATCCCGGAGCGTTGGTCCCGAGTTTCGATCCGAGCGTGACGCTCTACGCCGTCACGCTGACGATGACCGAGTCGTCGATCCGCGTGGCGGCCTGGCCTGCGGCGTCGGGCGCCACCCTGCTGGTCAACGGCGTGCCGACGACCTCGCCGTTTCCCTCGGCACCCATCGCGATGGCGGGAGGCACGACGACGCTCGTCGTGCAGGTCGTCGCCGCGTCCGGGCGGTCGAAGGTCTACGTCGTGCAGGTCACACGAAAGGGCCTCGCGGGCGAAGAGGCCTACGTGAAGGCCTCGAACACGGGGACGGGCGACTGTTTCGGCGGCGGGGCCGGCACCG
>JANNRO010000379.1:0-2956 GCA_031401505.1 Planctomycetia bacterium | reverse complement strand
CTGTTGCCGCTGATGCTGATCGAGGCGATGGGACGGGGCGTTCCCGTCGTGACGACCGACGTCGGGGGGATCGGCACGTGTCTCGTCGATGTCCGCGACGCGGCGGTCGTGCGGAAGGTCCCCGACGACGCGCGCGACCCGATGCCGGAGGTCGTCATCGAATTCGAGCGTCGGCTCGAGACGCTGCTCGGGACGCCGTCCGAGCGCGCTCGTCTCGGAGCGGCGGGCCGACGCCGCGTCGAGGCGCTGGTGCGCGAAAACGACTTTCACGGCGATACTCGGGTGGCCTATGAGCGGGCGCTGTCGCTCGGGAGGCATCGGCGTCGATGGCAAGGCCCCTTCCCGTCCACTTCCTGACGATCGTGTTGAACGGGCGGCCGTTCCTCCGGCACCACGTCGCGACGTTTCGGGCGCTGCCGTTTCCCTGGCACTGGCACGTCGTCGAAGGCGTCGCGTCGCTCGCGCACGACACCGCGTGGAGCCTCGCCTCGGGCGGACGGATCGAGCGGGCCTTCCACCGCGACGGCCGGAGCGTCGATGGCACGACCGAGGATCTCGACGAGATCGCGCGCGAGTTTCCCGAGAACGTGACGGTTCATCGCACGCCGATCGGCCGGTTCTGGGACGGCAAACTCGAGATGGTCAACGCCCCGCTGGCGAAGATGCGCCGCGCGTGCCTGCTTTGGGAGATCGACGCGGACGAACTCTGGACGACCGACCAGCTGATCCGCGGTCGAGAGCTCTTCCTCGCGCATCCAGATCGTCGCGCGGCGTACTATCGCTGTCGGTACTTCGTGGGCCCCGACCTGGTCGTCTCCACGCGCGACGGGTACGGCAACGGAAGCTACGAGTGGTTGCGGACGTGGCGGTACCGTCCGGGGGATCGCTGGTTGGCCCACGAGCCGCCGGTCCTCGTCACGCGATGGGAACGGTGGAGGCAGTGGCGAAGGCTCCGACGGGGGAAGCGGCCGAAGTTGCCGTTCCATCCCGGCGATCCTCGCGTGTTCTCCCATGCCGAGACCGAGGCGGCCGGGCTCGTATTCCAGCATCTGGCCTACGTGCTCGAAGCGCAGATCCGGTGGAAGGAGAGCTACTACGGCCATCCGGACCTGACCGAGCGCTGGCGGGCGCTCCAGACGGCGGTCGCGCTCCCCGTCCGACTTCGCGACTCGTTCCCCTGGGTGACCGACGACACGCTCGTCGATCGTGCGTCCGCGCTGGGCCTCGTGCCCCTCGTCGATCTTCGCGGCCCGTTCGCCGGCGTCGGCGCCCGGAGCCACGCGTGAACGCCGCCTCGCGCCCGCGATCGGTCGCCTTCGTCGCGTCGCAACTCGCCTTCGGCGGCGCGGAGCGCGTGCTGGTCGAGCAGGTGCGGGCGCTCGAGCCGTGGGGGGTACCTGTCGACGTGTGGATCTCGAAGGCGGCCCGCTTCGAGCAGATCGCACCCGAACTCGTGGCGAGCCATCGATTCGTGCGCGACGTGCGCGTCGTGCGCGGCACGAACCGGCTTCTCGCCCGCCTGCTCTGGCGCCGGCCCGACGTGGTCGTTTCGTACTCCGCGCCTCGTGCGTACCGAGCGCTGATTCGCGCTCGACGCATTCCCTTCGTGCGACGTCCCGCGGTCCTCGAGACGATTCACGAGCGCTATGCGTGGTCGCTCTCGAGTCACGACGCGACCCGACCGCGGGCGGTCGATGCCTACGCATTGACCTACGACTTTCGGGAACAGGCGCGACGGGCATTCGGCGTCGGGAACGAGCGGTTGTTCGTCGCGAGGCCGCTGTTCGAATCGAGCCTGCTCGAGATCGGGGAGCGCGATCGCGACGAGGCGCGGCACCTGCGTCGTCTATGGGGCGTCTCGGCCGACGGCATCGTCATCGGCTATCTCGGACGGCTCGGAGACAACAAGGGGCTGCTCGACGTCATCGAACTCGTGCGCGGGCTCGCGAGCAAGGGGCGCGACGTGCACCTCGTCCTCGCCGGGCGGACCTGTCCGGAACTCGGGGACTTCGACGCCCGGCTCGCCGCCGCGATCGGCGCGGCCGACGCCGCGAGCGATCGGTGCCGCGGACGGTTCCACCTCGCGGGCGTCGTCGCACGACGCGAATCGGTCTACGCGGCGTTCGACGTGCTCGCGTTGGCCTCGCGAAGCGAGGGGCTCCTGCCGTTGATGCTCGTCGAGGGCCTGTCGGCGGGGCTCGCCGTGGTCACGACCGGCGTCGGCGGGATCGCGGAGAGCCTTCGTGACGGCGTGGACGCGGAGGTCGTGGCGAAGGTGCCCGACGACGAGCGCGACCTCGCGCCCGACGTGCGGGCCCAATTCGAGGCCCGTCTGACGCGCCTCGTCGACGATCGCGACCGGCGCCTCGCGCTCGGGGCCTCGGGGCGCGAGCGCGTGCGTTCACTCGTCCGGGCCAACGACTTCCACGAGGCGACGCGGCGCGCGATCGAAGGGGTGCTCGCGTTGCGCAGAACCACGCGAGCGCGCTGACGTCGACGGTCGGGCGGCGAGCGTCGGACCGAAGTCCCGCCCGCCGATCGGCGGGCGGCGGCGTTGATAAGGTGATGTCCATGGCGCTCGCTCGCGGTCCTGTCTGCGTCGGGCTGGCTCTCGTCTGGTCGCTCGCGGCAACCCGGGCATCGGTCGCGATCGGCGACGGGGCGGCCGCTCCGCCGGCCGCTCCGATGACCCGGGTTCGTGCGGGCCTTTCCTCGCCCCATCCAACCGAGCGCGAGCGGAGTCTGACCGATCTCGAGGGCCTGCTTGCGCGCGATGCCGCCTCTTGCACCGATGTGATGCCCGCGCTGAAGGAGATCCTCCGGTTGCGCGGTGGCGCCGAGCGGGCGCGTGTCGCGAGGCTGCTCCTCCGGCTCCCGGGCGAGGATGCGGTTGCGACGTGGTGGGGCGTGCTCGATCCCGCGAAGGAAGACGACGACCGCGTGCTGGCCGCGGCGG
>JANNRO010000378.1:0-4820 GCA_031401505.1 Planctomycetia bacterium | reverse complement strand
GACCGTCCTCGGCCGTCGTCTGAACCGGCGTCGTCGCGATATCGATCGGACCGCGGGCCCCCGGTCGAGACATCGCCGCAACGAGGCGAATCGAGACGCCGCCAAGCGGCTTTCGGCTCTCGTCGAGCACGATGCCGCCGTACGTAGTCTCACTCGGACCGGGAATCGATCCGAGCTCTCGGGGTCCAAGCGCCTTCGCCCCGGGAACTCCAACACTCCCGCTTGGGGCAGCGAGCACGGAATTGCCGGCTGGGGCGGCGATTCCCTGTGCCGGTCCATCTTCGTCGAGATCAGGCGCCGGCTCCCTTCGCGCTTCGGGGCCACGGATCACGAGATGGGACGCCACAAGAATTGCGATGAGCAGAGCGAGTCCAAGAGACTGCATGCGCGAACGGCGACTCATGCGCCAAAGCGTACAGCGTTCCTGCCTGCCGTGCGTGTCGGCTCACCGCCGGCTCGAGCGCGCGACCGGGCGTGCTAAAAACGTCGACATGAACTCGGCCCCCAATGCCGTCAAGACCAAGAGCGTCATCGGCCTTCTTCTGGCTGCGTCGATCGGCGGGTGCGGCGAGTCGTCGGAGCGTCCACGCCCGGACGCCGAGCCCCCGGTGCGGAGCAGTCCGTCCCCGACGCAGACCATGCCGCCCCCGACTTCACCGACTCCCGTGGAAGTTGCCGACGACGCCGACGTCATCACGACTCCGATGCAGGCGGAACAAGAGTTCGACCCCTTGGCCGTGATTCCCCGCGAAGATCGAGCGTCGATCGTCGCATTGCGACGTTGGCTCGAGGGCACGGATTCGAAGAAGCGGATCGGAGCACTCGCGGCCCTTGCAAAGATCGGTGCGGGTGCGAAGGAAGTCGCCCCCGCTGTCGAGAAGGCACTCGCGGATCCTCATGCCGAGATTCGAATTGGAGCGGCGACTTCGCTTTGGCGGATCACGGGGAACGCCGATGCTTCGGTCGCCGCATTGGTAGATGTTCTCCGCCGCGGTTCTGCAACCGCGCGAATCGCGTCTGCGCTTGCGCTCGGCGGGCTAGGGGCGGCGGCGAAGGGCGCCGTTGCCGCATTGGCGGAGACACTGGAAGAGGTGGAGCCTCCGAGAACCGCTGGTGCGCTCAGGATGAACGGCGATGTCGTGGAGGACGCCTACATCGACATGACACCAGCAAGCGCGGCCGCGGACGCGCTGGGCGAGATTGGTCCTGAAGCGAAGGTCGCGTTGCCGGCGCTGAGAAGAGTTGCGAGCTCCGATAAGGAAGAAGTCCTTCGAGCGAGCGCTCGTGAAGCCGTGAGGATGATCGAGGCGAAAGCGAAGTGAGCGACGGTTCGTGCCGGCGGTCCAGGCCGCAGCTCTCGGCCGCGTGCAGAGAAGGCACCGCATTGAGACAACGCGCTGTAGTGCCGTCGCTACATGGCAATCGGACGAATTATGGATCAATGACCGCAAAGGGGAGGATGCGGTCGGTTGTTTGTGCTCCGCCCCGCGAGGGCCGATGGCCGTTCGTCGGTCCAAGAGAGCGCGCGCCCCGGATCGGCAGGGCTCGAGTCGCGTTCGACGTGCGGGGACTGCCGGCGGCGGGTTGAGCGCGAGACGTGCGAGGCGAGGAGCGCACCCGAGTCAATGCGCGACCGCAGTGGATAGGGGCGGTCTGCTCAGAGGGGACGGGGCGGGTGGTCCTCCGGAGATGCCGCGCACCCCCTTGGCCTCCCGGGACGCGGCCGGGGCGAGGGAAGCGGACCGCAAATGGCGCGGGCTCGGCCCGGTGGGGCGGCACCGTTCCTTCTGCTCTAGGATCATGCAGTTCCTCGGGAGGGAGCTATGCGTCGATTCGTCGTCCTGCTTGCGAGCGTCCTTTGTGTCGTCGTCGGGGGCTCCGGCGTGCGCGCCGGCGAGGAGCCGTTCGCTTTCCCCTCGATGGACGACGCGCAGCGGATCCAACAGCGACACCTGAAAATGCTCATGATGGGGAAGTCTGCCGGGGGCGTGAGCGGCCGCGTGGGCTACCTGCCGGACGGCCGGATGCTCACCGAGTTGCGCATGGCGATGCAGATTACACGCGAGGACGAGGGGCGCGCCGACGTGTTCCGCGTCGCATCCCACACGCTCGAACTGCTTGCTTCCGACGGCCGCACGATCGCCACCAAATCCACCGACACGGAAGCCGACGTCGTCGAGACGTCGGAAGCCGTCTACGGGGAGAAGCACGTGGACCTGACCTTTACCGGGCCGGGCGGCACGTACCGCAAGCGGCTGGAGATCCCCGCGGACCACGCGAGCAGCTACCAGATCGACCGCGCGTTGGCGGCCGCATGGAAGCCCGGGACCGAGCCCAAGCGCACCTACAGCCGCCTGAGCGCCAAGGACCAGCGGTTCGAGAAGCAGACCACGACCCTGCTGGGGAAGACCACGTACGTGCACGACACCGTCGCGTACCCCGCGTGGCACTTCCGCATGGTCGATGACGAGGAGACCACGATGCAAGGGATCGTGGGGGAGGATTTCCTGCCCTTCGAGATGTCGGGCCTCAACGGGGCGATGAAGGCATTCTGGGTGAACGAGCCTACGCTCGAGTCGGACGGCGACGGCTGGTCGATGTCCTCGTTCGTGCCCGTAGACCGCGCAATCTCCGGGATGCTCAAACTCGAATCGCTCGAACTGCGGCTCGTGCTGGATGCCCCGCAGGACGCTTCGGAAACGGCGCTCCTGACCGAGGGTCCGTATCAGAGCGTGGCGCGGGAGGCCGCGGGCTACCGGGTCACGTTGAAGTCCCAGCGCGTCCCCAACGAGGCGGCCACGCTCACGCTGCCCATGAAGGTCCCGGAGCTTGCCGTGTCGCGGTTCCTCGGGCCCACGCCTGACGCACAGTCGGACCACGCCGAGATCGTGGCTCAGGCCAAGACGATCGCCGCGGGCATATCGGATCCGGCCACGCTGACGCGGCGGGTGGTGGGCTGGGTATGGGCGCACATCGAGAAGGAGAGCGGAGCGCGGGGCAGCGCGACCGCACTCGAGGTCCTCCAAAGCCGCAAGGGCGACTGCAGCGAGCACGCCGTGCTCGTGGTTGCGCTGTGCCGCGCCGCAGGCATCGCTGCGCGCGCCGTCAGCGGAATCGAGTACCTGTCCGGGGGCGGCGAGGCCGTCGCGGGCTTCCACGCATGGGCCGAAGTCTGGCTGGGCCGCTGGGTCCCCGTGGATGCGACGATCCCCGAGGTGGGCACGTCCGCGCGGTACCTGTTCCTGGAGATGGACGAGCCCGGGGAACGCTCCGCAGGTGGTGACGTGGCCGAGTTCCTCACGCGCAAAGTGCGGCTCGAGGTCGTGGCATGGAAGCACGAGGGGGGCGAGCGCGTCGAGGCCGCCAAGGCCGACGCGAAGCCTGCGGAGAAACCCGCCGAGGCCCCCGCGCTGCCCGGAGCCAGGTGAGTCGCCCCGGTCGCGCGGTGCGGCTCGGGGAGCGGGTGGGTGTGTGTGCCGACCAGGCGACGTAACTGTTTGTGAGCGCGAGCGCTGGATCGCACCGCACTCCCCTGTCCAGGTTGACTCCCGACCGGCTGACTTGAAACTGCCTTCCGGGTGCCCAATGACCGCCTTCTCATGAAGGCGGTAGTCGCCAGGTTGCGCTCGGTCGACCGGTCGGTTTCGCACGGTGGGGACGGCGCTCGAGTCACTTCCGAGAGGAAGGGGGGCCGCTCCTTCGGGGCCGCTACGCGGCCTCCGCTCGCTTCGGCTACGCTTCGTTCCGGCTGCGCGCACTCGATTGAGTGGACAACGCGACGGAAGGCTCATGCTGCACCCGCGGACCGGCCTCTCGATTGCCCTGATCGCTCTCGCGATGGCGGGGGCGTTCGTTTGGGCGACCCGGTCGAGGCAGGGTGCTTCGGATTCGGGCGAGCGGACCGATTCGTCGACCGGGGCCGTGTCCGACGCCGGACGTCCGCCGAGCGCGATCGAGGGATCGCCCGATTCGACGACGCTCGTCGCGGCACCGAAGACGCCGGAGACGCCGGCGTCTTCAGAGACGGTCGTCGACGAGCGACCCGGGAGGATGCGGCCCCACCGATTCTCCATCGACGGCACGATCCGCTTTCGCGACGGAAAGAACGAGTTCGAGCGCTGTTCGTTTCGACTGGTAGCACCGTTACTCTTGCGTGAGCCGATCGCGGTCGACGCGATCGACGGACGCTTCACCGTCGACGTTCCATTTGCATGGACATACGCTGTCGCCGACGTCCGGATCGACGGCGGGGAACCGCTCCGAGGACGGACTCGGGTCGTGATCTCCGAAGGGAAGACCGCAGAGATTGTCCTGGATCGGCCCCGACACGTCGTTCTGCAGGCGATCGATGCTGTGACGAAGCGACCGGTGCCGAGCATGCGGGCCGTCGGGGAGGCGGACGAATTCGGTTCGGGGACCGATCGCGAAGTCGTCGGAGACGGGACGGGCCTCATTCATCTGCCTGAGGGCACCGGAACCGAGACGTGGCGACTGGTCGGGGAGGGTTACGCGTGGAGGTCCGTCGTCGTCTCCTTTGAGCATGAAGCGACCATTCCCATCGAGATGCTCCCCGGCGGCTCGATTCGCGTCGTCGTTCGCCAATTTCAGGAACTGAAGGGTGCATCAGTCGCCCTCTGGCGACAGGGGAGGCGATTGGAGTCGTTGCCACAGCCCGAAGCCGACGGCACGACCTTCGCCGAAGGGGTCCCCCCGGGGCCGTGCGCCGTGAGAGTCATGCGCGGAGCGTTCGGCGAGCCCGGCGATGACTACGGGAGCGCCACGGTCGAAATCGTCGCGGGCCGGACGACCGAGACGACGAT
>JANNRO010000377.1:0-7889 GCA_031401505.1 Planctomycetia bacterium | reverse complement strand
GACCTGAGCCTCGGTCGTAGGCATCCGTTCGTAGATCGGGCGCCACGGCCGGGTCGGATTGACCGATGCGCGGGGCGCCGGTACGCTGCCTTTTTCGCCGTCGGAAGGCCCATCCCGGCCGACCGCGCGTCCGACCCGGATAGGACTTCCATGCTCGACCGTAGCCGCGTTCTGCTGTTCGGTGCCTTGCTGACCGCCGTTTCCCTGGTTCCGGCGGATCGATGCGGCGCCGACATGGTGCTGACCATCGATGGAAAGTGGACGCCACTGGCGGCCGATGCCGCCGTGCCCGGGCCCGACGAACTTCCGACCGACGAGGCACTCGCCGCTTCGGACGAGTTCATCGTCGACGCGACCTACGAGACGGTCAAGTCGAACAAGAACTTCTCGCGGCCGGCCGGGCAGGTACTCAACATCCTCGCGTCGGACAGCCTGAAGGGTTCGTTCAAGAAGGCGCTCAACGACGCGAGTTCGGGGTTCTTCGCCGAGGCGGCCGAGCAGTTGATGTCGGCGGCGGAAGGCCTGAAGGCCTTCGGGAAGCAGTCCGCGCTCAAAGGGCGCATCGATTGTTACGTGCAGGGCGGGCTCGTGCCGCAGGCGCTGGCCGCGTGCGACGACCTGATGAGCAACTTTCCCAAGTCCTTCTACTTCTGCGACGTGCAGATCCTGCGCGCGAAGGTCGCGGCGACCAAGAACGCAGCCGAATCCGTCGACGAGGTGACGAAAATCCTCGCGGCCGTGACGACCGCGCCGGGCATGAACAACCGGGACATCTTTCGAGCCGAGTGGACGCGCATCTTCCTGACGCTCGAACTGCCTCGCAAGTTCGAGGCGGCCGAGAAGGCCTATCGCGACCTCGTGACGAAGATCGACAAGACCGACGCCGTCCAGGGCGAGACCATGCGCCAGCGGGCGCAGGTCGGCGTCGGCAACTGCCTCGTCGCCACGAAGAAGGAGACCGAAGCACGCGGGTTCTTCGAGAAGGCCACCGAGTCGCGCAACCCCGACGTGCTCGCGGGCGCCTATCTGGGGCTCGGCAACGTCGCGTTGTCGGAGGCGAAGGCGCTTCGCGACGCCGGCAGCAAGCCGGAGGCGAAGGACAAACTGACTGAGGCCGTCGCGCATTACCTCCGCGTCACCGTCAAGTACAAGTCGGAGGTCGAAGACTCGAGCCCCGTCCTCGACGCGCTCGTCAACCAGGCGCGCGTCTTCGTCGCGCTCTTCGAGATGTCGGGCAACAAGGACTGCGAGACGGCCGATCGCGCAGCCCGCGCGTTCCGCGAACTCGTCGAGATGCCTTCGATCGGTTCGGCGCGCAACGGGTTCATCCGCGAGTTCCGGACGTTCGACGAGAAGAAGAAGGCGGCGTGCTCGCCGCCGCCCCCGCCCCCGCCCGCCGACAAGCCCAAGTAGGCCGGACCGGAATCATCGGGCGGCGCGAGGCTCCTGAGCGTGATGCTCCCCGCCGCCGAGCGTCAATGGCTCGCGCGTGCCTGGCACGGGCTCTACGAGTTTTTCTACGGCTGGTTGAAGGGCTTCACGACCATCCTGTTCCGTGCGCTGTTTCGCGTGCGGCGGGTCGGGAGTCACGGCCGGCTCCCGCCGGGCGGTTTGATCCTCTGTCCGAATCACCAGTCGTACCTCGATCCCGCGTTCGTCCAGCTCGTCGTCGAGCGTCGGGTCACTTTCGTGATGACCAACGCCTTCTACTCGTCGCGCGGAGCGCATTGGTTCTTCCGGCTCGTGGGGGCGCTGCCGGTGGGGTCGGGTCGGCTGGCGCTGACGACGATGAAGCGTGCGGCCGCGCTCTTGCGACTCGGCAACGCACTGGTCGTTTTCCCCGAGGGTCGACTGTCGGAGGACGGCTCGCTCCATCCGGCCCAACGCGGGGTCGCGATCCTTTCCAGACGCGGGCGCGCCCCGATCATTCCGGTCGCGATCGAAGGCTCGCGTCACGCGTGGCGCAAGGGCGGAAAGTGGATGCGCAAGGCCGACGTTCGCCTTGCGTTCGGGGCGGCGATCGCGTGTGACTCGGCGGGGGGACGCGAGGCCGACCAACAGTTCGCCGACGAGATCCTCGCGCGCATTGCAAGGCTCAAGGCCGCGATTCCGTACCGGGGACGCTGACGCGAGGCGAACGGGCCGACTCGCCCGGACAGCGTCGCTCAATTCGGCTGTCGACCGACGCCGATAGGGACAGGCCGGAATCTCTCCGGCTCGGGTGGTGGCCGATCGTGAGTCCCGGTTCCAGCACAGGCCGTGTCGTCGCAGGACGCTACCGCATCGTCGCGCCCATCGGCTCGGGCGGGCATGGCGTCGTGGACCTGGCCGAGGATCTGCTGAACGGAGGCCGCCGCGTCGCCTTGAAGCGCCTTGAGGGAATCGTCGGTGCGGGCGACCCGGAGCCCGCCGCCGAGCACCTGCGTTGGTTTCGTCACCCGCGGTGGGCGGAAGTGCTCGACGAAGGTCGGCTCGACGCCCATGGCCGGTTCCAGGTGTTGCGCTACGTCGAGGGTGCGAGCCTTGACCACATCGAGTTGCCACGGCCGGCCAGCGAAATCCTCGCGTTCCTCGAAGACGGCGCGCGCGTACTCGGGGCCCTTCATGCGCGCGGATTGATCCATTACGACGTGACGCCGGGCAACTTCCTGCGCGAGGAGCGCCACGGCGTACCGACGTTCACGTTGACCGACGGAGGGCTCGCGAGCCTGGGCCCCGTGCGCGGGATCGCGCGCGGAACGGTGCTCTACATGGCGCCCGAGGTGGCCGACGGGGCGCCGCACGATCATCGGGCCGACCTCTATGCGATGGGGCTCGTCGCGTTTCGGCTCGCGACGGGCCGCGACCCTTGGGTCGGCGGTGCCGGTGACGTGCTCGGCGGGCGCCGTCGCGAAGTGGCGCCGTTGATTCGTTCGTTCCGACCCGATGCCGATGCGCGCGTCGAACGTGTCATCGCGGCGCTGCTCGAGCGCAACCCGGATCGTCGGCTACCCGACGCACAGGCGGTGCTGTCACTGTTGGTCGAACTCGGGAGCGCCTCGGCGGCGAAGCGTCTCGAGGGCGAGTCGTTCGCGGCGGTCGCGGGGGGGTTCATCGTCGGGCGCGGCTCCGAGATCGACCGATTCCGCGCGGCGTGCCGGGCGCTGGTGACCGGGCCGAGACCCGCCCCGCCTCCATCGATCGATGCAGCCGATTCCGCGAACGCGCACGCACCTCCTGCGTTGACCGACAACGTGCTGATCGTGACCGGCCCCACCGGATCGGGGGGGACGCGGCTCGTCGAGGAGTACGCCGCGTTCGCGAGGGCGGAAGGCGTGCCCGTGCTCTCGGTCTCGGGTCGCGAGGGCGCAGCCGACCGTCGGGGTCCGCTGCGCCGGCTCGCCGATGGCATCGCGCTCCTGACCGGGCAAGCCGACGTGTCGGCCGCGTCGGGCCGGGCCGACGCACGACCGGGACGGGAGGATCTCGAGGCCGGCGACGACGTGCGCACGACGGAGCGCTTCATCGCGCTCTGCGACAAGACGGCCGACAAATCGCCGCTCGTGCTGATCGTCGAAGACTTCGAAGAGTTCCCGGAGTCGGCACGGGAGTCGATCCGGGTGCTCGCGAGGCACCTGCTGTCGCGGTCCGAGCATCCCGACGGACGTGCGCCCGCGCGCGTGCTGCTCGTCGTGGACCATGGCTCCGAGGAGCCCGATTCGTTCCTGTTGCCCGATGCGACGGATCCGAGGCGGCCGATCCAGGTGCTCGCACCGCTGACCGCCGACGCGATCCGCGCGCTGGCAACGGACCGCTTCGCCGCACTCGACCCGCTGCCCGAGGACGTGGAGACGGTTCGAGCGGCGACGGAGGGGCTGCCGAGACTGGTGGTCGCCGTGATGACGCAGGCGCTCGACCGGGGCGACTTGCGGCGCGAAAACGACGTATGGATCTGGAACGCATCGGCGACGCCGACGTACGCGCTCGACCGGTCGATCTCTCCTGCATCGGCCCGCGCGATCGCGGGGCTCTCGCCTGCAGCCCGCGAGGTCGCGGAGTACCTGGCCTTGCTCGAGGTGCCCGTCCCCGAGGACTTCCTCCGCCGCCTCGTCTCCGCCGACGCCATCTCCGAGTTCGCCCGGACGCCGCTGGCAAGCGTGTCGTATGAGGGGGAGTACGTTCGCTTCGCGCTCTGCGCAAGGGATGAACGCCTCGCCCTTCTCCCTGCCGCACAGTCTGCTACCCTGGGCAGGCTTTCCTGCCGTGCGTCGCCCCCTGAACAGGTTCCGCTCGACCTGATTCCAGAACTGGCGCGCATCGCAAGCGCCCGTGGCAATGCGGACGTCTCGCTCGAATTACTGACGTCAGTTGCCAAGTCCCCTTCGTCAGCCTGGGCGAACCGCGCACACGCAGCGGCCCTTCTTGCGCTCGGCACCATGCCGCAACTGTCCACTACGCAGCGGCACTCCCTATCCAGGCTCCTCAATTCCGGACCCAACTCTACCGCGCTGGCCGACGCAATCGAACGCACTCTGACGGAGATCACAGCAGACGACCTTCCGACCGTAGCCAGACTAGCCAGGCATCACATCCGCGGCCACAATTCAAAGAAGGCCTTGGAACTTTGTGCGCGCGCAGCAAACTCACTCGACGCACCTCAAGCAGATCGCGTCGCGGCCACTCGCGTGGCAGTCTTAGAACTTCGCGCGAGACGCTCAATCGCCCCCCCCGCTGTTGAATCAACCAAGAGCATCCAGGTCGCAAAGCGACTCCGAGCCCTAGGCACCAACGCGCGGCGCACAGCTCCAGATTTAGGGTGCGAGTTCCAGTTGGCGCGCGGGCGAGAGTTTATTTCCTCGGGGCGCTTCGCCCGCGCCATCGGCGTGCACCGTAGGGCGCTTCGACGCAGCATCGCCGCGAACGACCGCACCTTGCTCGTCTCTGCGCTAAACAACTGCGCCGTCGCTCATCGCGCCACCGGCAATCTAGTCACAGCAGAACGCTATCTTCTACGTGCGTTACGCGTTCGACTGGCGTCTGGGGACGCGTCCGGCGCCGCCGGACAGGCGCACAACTTGGCGCGCGTCTACCAGCGCGCTGGCCGACTTCGCGACGCAGCGGCCCTCCTCCACCGGGCTATCGCGATGGCAGCGCGCCACGGACAGGCGACGGCCCAAAGCCTCGCGCTCGGAATACTCTCGGAGGTTCAGGATCAGATCGGAAGCACCGATCTCGCTCGCGTGACATGCCTTCGCGCGCTTTCGGTGAGTCGCAAGTCGCATGACGAAAGGCTAGTGGTCCACAACTTGCTTGTCAGCGCCGAGCTAACAAGTGCCCTTGGGGACAACAGCTCCGCTCGGACGATGCTTCGCGAGGCTGCGTCCAGTCGCGGAGTCGAATGGCGGGAACGCGCTCCCTCAATTCGACTCTGCTCTCTCCAGATATCGAACAATCTGGGAACTCATCGACGGCCGCTCATCAGCAAGCGAACGCATCGCCGACCCCGCACGCTCCTGAGGCTACTGCGACTCGCTAGAAGCGCGTACACATCCGGACTACCAATCACAGAGGACCTCCACGGCAGATCGGCCAGTCCCTCGCTTCGCAACTTGCTCGCGACAATCATTTCATTCGGAGCTCGCCCTCCGGACATTGACTACTCGGTCCACGTCGAATCCCTAAGATCGCCCGCGATCAAGGGCTCCTCTCGACGACTTGGTCTCGGCCTTCTTATAGAAGCGCTTGACTCCTATCCCGTCAACGACCCGCAGCGCACCGAGACACTCCGCCGCATCGCGGATCTCGCTAAGCGATTCGATCTCCCGAGATTTCGGGCACGCGCCCACGCCGTGTCCGCGCGCGATGCCCTGCGAAGCGGAGATGTCGCCCTTGCCGCGCTCAACGTCGCAACCACCCTTGACGCACTTGAGTCGCGAGGGGCCTTTCTCGGCGCCAGTGCCGTCTGGCCGCGATCCATCGTTCCAAGAGAGGTCTGGGACATCGCACAGACCTATCTCGACAACGGCACGGAATCATCGAATCTGCTCGCCGATCACCACGACTCACATATCGTTCTCCACGCGATGGCGCACCGACTTTCACGACGCTCCTCGCCGACGCTTGGTGTCGACTCTCGGCGCGAATCGGCGCTCCGAGCGGTGCTCGCATCCGCCGCTCAGTTCAAAGCACGCGTCGGCGTGGACCCGCTACTCACCTCACTGAGCGAGCACGCCCGTAGGATCACGCGCGCTGAGCGTGCGTGCGTTGTCTTGATCTCGTCGGCAGACGGGACTAGGCGAGTCGCAGGCTCCTCGTCTGACACAACCGACCTTGGGACCTTGACTCCCCTGAGCAGCACCGTCATCGAACGGGCACTCTCCACTCGGTCCCCGCTCTTGTTGCACGACGTCTTTGGTGACTCCGAACTGATGGCACGGCCGAGCGTCCTCACGATGTCACTCCGTTCAGTGCTCTGCGTGCCGCTCGTACGGGGAGGCGAAACATACGGCGTCATGTACGCCGACAGTTCAGAAGGCGCTGGTTCGTTCGACCAGGTCGATCTTGAGATATTCTCGCTGTTTGCGGAGCAAGCCTCCGCGGCCCTGGAGACTGCTCGGCTCGTTTCCGACCTGCAGCAGTCCTACGCTGAACTCAAGTCAACGCAGGATCGGCTGGTTCGCGGCGAACGGCTCCGTGTCATGGGCGAACTGACAAGCGGCGTTGCCCACGAGTTCAACAACCTGCTCACAGCAATTCTCGCGAGAGTTCAATTGATGGATCTCGGAGAGCTGCCCGCTGACGTCCGAGTTCACCTTGGGCTCATCGAGAGGGCATCGCTCGACGCGGCGGCTGTCGTGCGAAGACTTCAAGGATTCACCAGGACACAGCGTCAAGGAAGTCATCGAGCCATAGATCTAGGAGAGATTGGAGGCGACGTCGTCGAGTTCCTTCGTCCGCTCTGGACGACGAGGCGACGACATGGACAGCCCCCCATTCTCGTGCGCTATCGCGCTACCCGCGGCCTTGTCGTTCAAGGTGACTCGACCGAACTCCGTGAGGTCTTCACAAATTTGCTGAAGAACTCGCTCGAAGCACTCGATGTCAAAGGTGGCACGATTAGCATTGTGCTTACAGAGCACGCTGGATTCGTTCGAACGGAAGTCAACGACGACGGAGGGGGAATCGCGCCAGAAATAGTCGGACGGCTTTTCACGCCATTCCTCACGACAAAGGGCGATCGCGGCACCGGGCTCGGACTATGTCTCTGCCAACAGATCCTGGAGCGACATGGCACCGTCCTAAAAATCACCAGCAACCCGCCGATTGGAACGAACGCCTCGTTCGAGCTCGCACGTACCGAAGTGCCACAGACAGATGCACCTGCGATGCGCGAGACCGAGAACGAGCGACCCATACGCGTTTTGGTTGTCGACGATGATCCGAACGTTCTGCGACCACTCTGTGACTACCTCGAACTCTCCGGCCTGGTGGTTGCGGCTGCCGAAAGCGGCCAAAAGGCGCTCGACGCCTCGGTGAGTTTCCGACCGGACGTCGTGGTCTCGGACATCGCAATGCCGGGAATGGACGGGATTGAGTTGTGCACCTCGCTTCGTCGGGCGAGCGCCACCACGCCAGTCGTGCTGATGTCTGGTCAGGCGAGCGAAGTTGACCTTGGCCGATTGCGCGACTCCGGAGCGGCAGCCCTCCTCCCCAAACCATTCACCATGCGACAGATTCTGGAGCTACTCAGGGGATTCGGCTCACACGGAGCAACGGAGCCAATGGGCGGACCGCTAGTGCCGCCATCGGGCTACCCTAACGCTCGGAGTCAGCGCTAACTGAAGCGGGTCGGGGCCAGCGTCCCCATCACCGCGTATCCGACGACAGTTGAAAACTAGCCGGTTGCCGAC
>JANNRO010000376.1:0-1840 GCA_031401505.1 Planctomycetia bacterium | reverse complement strand
GAGTAGGAAGGCCCGAAGTGGGGCCACGGTGCCCACCTTGCAGCGTCCGGGCGTCGGCGCGACAAGGAGGGTGTGACGCCCGACGTTCCGCACGCCCTGCCTCCCACGCCCGAGGAACTTCTCGCGCAATTTCGCGACCAGGGTGACCCGACGGCGCTCGGCGCGCTCTTCGACGCGACCGCACCCGAGTTGTTTCGCGTCGCGCTCTCACTCACATCTGACGCGGCGTCGGCCGAGGACGCGCTTCAGGAGACGTACCTCGTCCTGATGAATGACGCGACCGGATGGGACGCCACCCGGCGCGTCGTGCCGTGGCTCGCGGGCATCCTACGGTTGAAAATCCACGAGGTGCGCCGCCGCGTGGGGCGCAGGCCCGATCCGCGTCGAGTGGCCGCGTCTCCGTCGCACGACGACGACGTCATCGATTCGCGTGCGGGACCCGAGGCCGAGGCTCGCGTCCGCGCCCAACTCGAGGCACTGCCGGAGACCTATCGCGCCGTCGCGCTCATGCGTTGGCGATACGGATTGGATCCCGCGGAGATCGCGCACATTCGGGGCGAGAACCCGGGGACCACGCGCTCGCTGCTGTCGCGCGCGCTCGACCGGTTGCGCGACGCGTTGAAGGGACTGCCTGCGGTCTATTTCGGCGGTCGGCCTCCGCGCGGCATCTCGGCCGTGCGCGAGGCGGTCGTTTCGGCGGCGACGGTCGCGAAGACCGCGGCTGCAGCAGCGACCGTGGTGGCGGCGGTCGGAGGAGGAACGCTGATGGCAGGCAAGACGTGGGCGGCGGCGGCCATCGTGGCCCTTGGGATGGGTGGCGGGTGGCTCGCGTTGCGTCCGCATGACGATTCCACGGGCGTGGCGCCCGGGCGAGCGGCGACGTCGCCACCGGAGGTCGCCACGGGGGAGATCACGAGGTCGGACGCAGGTCCCGCGCGCCAATCAGAACTCGCCGCCGGCGGCGTTCCCGCGCGCGCTCCGACGGCGAGTGTCGCACTTGACGTCGCGACGGCCCCGTTTCGCGGCATCGTCGTGGATGCGCAAGGAGCGCCAATTGCGGGCGCGAGCGTGACCGTTCGTCGAGCGGGAGGCGTCTCAGTGACCCGTGCTGACGGCCGTTTCGGATTCGCACCCGCGAGCGATGTTGCTTCGCTTTACGTCCGGGTCGCGGCCGAGCGACGCATTGCCATGCAAGACGAGCGGCTCGAGCGCGACAAGGAGCGGACGTTCACGCTCGAGCCCGCGTTCCCGTTGCGCGTGCGGGTCGTGGACGATGTCTCGGGCGCGCCGGTCGTCGGCGCGCTCGTCGAAGCGGCGCGAGCGACCGGAGACGCGATCTGGTTCGCGCCGGCGATCGACAGCGCGACGAGCGACGCCGACGGTCGTGCGACGCTGCTCGTCGCGGGCGGCGACGTCACGGCGGTCGCGCGATTGACTGGCTTCGCCGTCGGTTTCGTTCGCGGATTGAGAGCCGCTCCCGACGGAACCGACGTCGAGGTGCGCCTGGGCGTGGGAGCGACGTACTCGTTCCGCGTCGTGGACGCGCGCGGCGCCGCGATCGCGGGCGCCACGATCTCGGCCAAGGCGTACCCCGACTGGAAGACCGAGACGCACAGTGATGCCGACGGTGCGTTCCGCATCGAGCATCTCCCGGCATTCGCCGCGAGCGCGCAGCGCGCATTCCGGCAACAGTCGATGCTTCAACTCGTCGTTCGCGCCGACGGGCATCCGCCGCTGCCCTCGGGGGCGTCGCTGGAGACGCCACCGAAGACCTTCCCGGTGGTGCTCGCGATGGCCGACTGGCGATCGCTCCGGGGGCGGGTTCGAAACGCGGGCGGGA